>JAWWBL010000016.1:0-26255 GCA_033720975.1 Acidimicrobiia bacterium
ACAGTGACCTGGAGTGTGTCCAGGGGTGTGGATGACCTCGAGAGAGATCGGACCGAAATCGATGATGTCGCCGCCTTGGAGATGCTCGAGACGCTCAGGAACGCCGTACTCACCGGGCGGTGTCATGCCGAACAGCAGGTGCAGCTGCGTCTCGGGGTGGAGAGTGAGGAAGTCATCGTCAGGATGAACGTAGGTCCCTGCTCCTGTCTGCCGGCTCAGCGACCCGGCGCCACCGGTGTGATCTACGTGACCATGGGTCAGAACGATGGCGTTGGCTGCGAGTTCGTGAGCCGCAAGGAACCTGCCAATTGGCTCGGGATCGGGGGGAGCGTCGATCACAACGGCGAGTCGCGTGTCGGTGTCTGCCAGGATCCAGCAGTTGGTCTGGGCGACCCAGAGAGGAATCGACTGGACGAGCAACTCAGGTAGCCGAAGGGTCGTTGGCGATGCGAAACGCGGTGAAGACGCCATCCACCGACCTCAGGTCTTGGAGGAGCCTTGGCAGTTGCCCGGAATCGGAGAGTTCGATCTCATACTTGAGGACCGCCACGCGGTCATCTCCGACCTTGGTGGAGGAAGCGGTGATGTTGCCGCCTGTGTCCGATACCACAGTGGTCACGTCTTTGAGCAGCCTGGTGCGGTCGAGCGCCTCGACCTGGATCCAAACGACGAACGCAGCCGCCTGATCCCCCGGCCAGGTGACTTCCACCGTTCGCTCCCTGCGCTCGGCCAGAGCTGTCACATTCGTGCAGTCCGATCGGTGGACAGATACCCCCCGCCCCACTGTGACGTACCCGACGATGGGGTCACCGGGGACTGGCGAACAGCATCGCGCCAGGTGAACCAGCATGTCTTCCTGACCCTCGACGACCACATGAGCCTCATCGGCTGGCCGGCGCCGCTTGGGACGGAAGAGCTCGTCTTCGACGTCAGGGGCGAGGATGCGCTGAAGGCGGATGACGACCGAGTCGAGGGAGACCTTGCCCTCCCCAAGCGCCACGACCAGACCTTCTGCATCGTTTTGACCCAATTCGGTGGCGATAGCCTCGAGATGAGCGTCCCTTGTGGTCGAGTCGAGATCCGGTGCTTCTCTCTTGAACATCGCCTGCAGCATCTCCCGACCTTCCGAGATGGCGTAATCGCGGCGCTCTTTGAGGAACCACTGTTTGATCTTCGTCCTGGCCCGGCCCGTACGGACGAAATTGAGCCAGTCACGGCTTGGCCCGGCATCGGGAGAATTCGACGTCAGGATCTCGACTATGTCTCCCGACTCGAGTCGGGTCGACAACGGAACGAGCCGCCCGTTGACCCTGGCCCCAACGCAGCGGTGCCCCACCTCAGTGTGTATCGAGTAGGCGAAGTCAACAGCCGTGGCGCCCAATGGGAGCTCCTTGACATCGCCTCCTGGCGTCAGCACGAAGACCTCGTCGCGGTAGAGATCGAGTTTCAAGTTCGCAAGAAACTCCTCCGGGTCCTCGTCGATCGCCTCTACGTCGACGGAGGGCAGGCGCCCCACCTCCCCCTCCTTGTAACGCCAGTGCGCCGCAATGCCCGCCTCGGCGCGCCGATGCATCTCCTCCGTCCTTATCTGTACCTCGAGCGGTTTGCCGTCGGGCCCTATGACCGTTGTGTGCAGCGACTGGTACAAGTTGATCTTCGGCATGGCGATGTAGTCCTTGAACCGGCCCGTCACCGGAACCCAATGGCTGTGGACCAGACCGAGGGCTGCATAGCAATCGCGCGTGCTCGATGTGATCACCCGAACGCCGATCAGGTCGTGGATGTCCTCAAAAGGACGGTTCTGCTCGAGCATCTTCCGGTAGATCGAGTAGTGGTGTTTGGGACGACCGGTTACCTGGGCCTGGATGCCGGAGTCGGACAGCATTCCGGATATCTCCTCCACGACCTTCTCGATGAATGCCTCCCGCTCCGTAGCGGCCTGCGCCAACTTGGATTCGATCTCGGCGTTGGGACCGGGGAAGAGGATCGCGAAACAGCGGTCCTCGAACTCGTGCTTGATCTCCTGGACTCCGAGGCGATGCGCAAGCGGTGCGTAAACGTCGAGAGTCTCGCGAGCGACGCGCTTCTGCTTCTCCTCCCGGAGCGCGTGAACTGTGCGCATGTTGTGAAGACGATCGAGGAGTTTGATGATCAGCACTCGTACGTCTTGTGCCATGGCCACGACCATTTTGCGGATGCTCGCGGCCTGAACCTGCTGGGGTGACGAGAAACGGACGCGATCGAGCTTCGTGACTCCATCGATCAACCGTGCGATTTCGGGCCCGAATTGCTTTTCGATGTCGGTGAGAGTCAGTTCGGTGTCTTCCACGGTGTCGTGGAGCAGGGCTGCAGCGAGCGTGTCGGCATCGAGGCCGTACTCGGCGAGCATGTGGGCGACCGCGGTCGGATGGGTGATATAGGGGTCACCGGTCTTCCTCTTCTGCCCTGCGTGCGCCGCCTCGGCCACCCGGTGGGCACGGATCAGCAGCTCCGTGTCGCCATCGGGATGTTCACGCCGAAAGGCCGCGACTACGTCGTCGATCGTTGCGGCGGGTTCTTCACTCGTATCTGAGGAGAGCATGAAGAGGTACCCCGTCGAGCATGTTGGATCCCCCGAGGAAGACCAACTCGATGAACGCGGCGAATCCGACCACGTCCGCGCCCAGACCTTTGAGCAGCCGAATCGCTGCCGCGGCTGTTCCCCCGGTTGCGATCACGTCGTCCACCACCAACACTTTTTCGCCTTCGTGGACGGCGTCGACATGGACCTCGAGAGCGTCGGTCCCGTACTCGAGCTCGTACTCCTCCCGGACCGTCTTATACGGCAGCTTTCCCGGCTTGCGCACCGGTATGAACCCGGCGCGTAGTTGATCGGCCACGGGTGTGGCGAGCGTGAACCCTCGAGCTTCGATCCCCGCCACCTTGGTGATCCCTGAGTCCCGATAGGGATCTGTCAGGGCGTCGATGAGCTGGGTGAATGCGACAGGATCCGCCAGCACCGGTGTGATGTCCTTGAACACGACGCCGGGTTGCGGAAAGTCGGGAATGTCCCGAATCAGCGATGCGAGGTGTTCCACGTGGAGATTCTAAGGTTGAATCAGGCCCGAGCCTGACCAGAGCGGCGACGGGATCTCTCGGCACGCAACATCCACTCGTCCTCTCTCTCCTTCCAGAAGGCCAGGAGAGGGGAAGCAACGAAGATCGACGAGTACGTGCCGGCAGCGATTCCGACGAAGAGAGCCAGAGCGAAGTCCCTCAGGGTGGGGGCTCCCAGGACGAAGGCGCCGACGAAGAGGATGCTCCCAACCGGGAGCAGCGAGGTCAGCGAAGTGGCCAACGAGCGCGCCAGCACGGAGTTCATTGCTTGGTTGACGATCTCTGAATAGGTCTTCTTCTCCTCGACCTCCACCAACTCCTCGACCTTGTCGAAGACGACGACGGTGTCGTAGAGCGAATAGCCCAGGATGATCAAAACCGCAACCACCGTGGCAGGGGTCACCGGGAAGCCGGTGATCGCATAGACACCAACGGTGATCGCCAGGTCGTGAGTCAGGGCAGCCAGTCCGGCGACCGCCATCTTGAATTCGAGGCGCCACGAGATGTAAAGGACCACCGCACCGAGAAAGAACCCGAGGGCTTCCAGCGAGCGCTGCACCAACAGCGCACCGAATGAGGGGCCCACCGTTTCGATCGAGACTTCCCCACTCTCGGCCCCGGTCACCGCGCCCAATACCTCAATTGCGGCGTCCTCCGTCTGCTCGTCGAGGACCGGCGTGGTGACGCGCACGGAGGCACCATCGTCGAGGAATTGGATCGTGGCCTTTGCGACACCAACATCGGCCAAGACATCGCGGACCTCGTCTACGGCTGCACCAGCCGGGTTCGGTGACTGCATCGCCAACCCCCCAACGAACTCGATCCCGAGGTTCAACTGACGGACGCCCAGACTCGTCAGCGAGAGCAGAAGGAGGGCTGCCGAGATCGTGAACCATCTTCGGCGATGGCCGACGAAGTCGACCGTGGATTCGCCTCTCCGTAGCCTCGCCCACCCGCTCATCGAGCAGTTCCCTCGATGCTGAGCCACCCTTCGGTGCCCAGCCGAGTACGGGCAAGGATTGCAACGGCTCTCTTCGTATACAACGGGGCGACCACAAGGTCGAGGATGGTGGCGATGAGCAACGCCATGGCGAAACCCTTCACCGCGCCAACGGCGCGCCAAAGCAGGAGAACGGCGGCCAATAGAGACACGGTGTCGGCGGCCCAGATCGTTCTGTACGCCACCTTGAATCCCTCGGCCGCGGCATCGACGACGTCGTACCCGTCGCGGATCTTCTCCTTGACGCGCTCGAAGAACACGATGTAGCTGTCGGTGGTGATTCCGACCGAGACGATGATCCCTGTGACGCCGGCGAGGGTGAGCGTGAGACCTATCCACTGCCCGAGCAGGGCGAAGGAAACGACTAGAAGGGAGCCGAACACCGTCAGCCCGATGATTGCTATCAGCCCCAGAGATCGATAGAACCCCAGCAGAACGATCGCAACCAACGCCAAGCCGAGCAGGCCGGCAATGATCCCGGACTGAAGGGAATCGGCACCAAGGGTTCCCGATACTTTCTGGACAGCCGAGATCTCGAAGTCGACCGGCAGAGCGCCATATCTCAAGACCAGTGCGAGATCGTTGGCCTCCACCTGAGCGTCCTCGGTGGCACCGATAGTGATCTGAGCCCGCCCGCCGGTGATACCTGTGGTGGGACTCACAGTCAACGCAACGGGTGGCGACGTCTCAACCACACCGTCGAGGACTATGGCGATCTGTCGACGAGGATCATTTCCCGGGAAGCCGGCGGCGGCAGCAGTCAGCCGGGCGAATTTCTCCGCGCCTTCCCCGGTCAAGTCGAGAGTGACTGCCCATCCACCTGTGTTGGGATCGAAGAGCGGCAAGGCATCCGCTACGTCCTCCCCGATCAAGGCGGCGGGACCGACATGGAGGACCTGAGTGAAGAGGCCTTCGTCGTACACCAGATATGAGTCAGAGTCGAGGTCGTCGTCGATGGTGAGGCCGGTTGTGGGGTCTATGTTCGGCTCTTCGCTTCCGATCAGAGGCGCCTGTTCGGGGAGATAGGCACCAAGCACCGGACGGAATGACAACAACGCCGTCTGCCCGACGGCGTCGATCGCCCTTTGTTCCTCCTCGATGCCCGGCAGTTGGACGACAACGGTGTCATCGCCCGATATGGATATCTCCGGCTCCTGAACCTCGCCGAAGTTCTCTATCCGCTCAGTCATGATCTGTGTTGCGACTTCGATCAGGCCGCGATCGGTGCCCTCGGGAGCGGTCAGGACCACCGCGGTTCCTCCCTGAAGATCCAGCCCCAGCCGGGGGGTCAGCCCGAAATAGATGGCTGCTCCGACCCCTCCCCATGCGACTGCCAGGAGTACGAGCAGCCCGACGACCCGTCGGGTCACTTCAGTCTTCGTCTCCGACACGCGCCCCGATCGCGCGCCGGGAAATGCGGATGCGGCCGTCTTCGACGGCTACCACCACGCTGTCTTCATCCGTGGAGACGACGCGACCGTGGATGCCACCGATCGTGCGAATCTCATCACCGGTTTGCACGGATTTTGAGAGCTCTTGTTGGGCCCTCATTCTCTTCCGCTGAGGTCTGATCGACGTGAAGTAAATGAGGAAGCCGAAGGCGAGGATGAAGATGAGAAAGGATGTCTGATCCAAAGCTGCTCCAAGAGAACGCGGGAGGGCGGAAGGATAGGCAGTCGATCTGAACTAGGTCTACTCACCGGTCGCAGCGCGCACGCTCTTGGCGAAGCCCGCGAACCTCCCATCCACGATTGCCCCTCGGGCCTCACTAACGAGGTTGAGCGTGTAGTGCAGGTTGTGGATCGCCATGAGGCGATGCGAAGAAAGCTCCTTCATGCGTACCAGATGCCGCACGTATGCCCTGCTGTGGCGCTGGCAGGTGGGACAGACGCAGCCGTCCTCGAGTGGGCGCTCGTCCCGTTCGAACTCTGCTCGAGCGATGTTGTAGTCACCCGAGCGCGTGAGGACTTTCCCGTGCCGTGCGAGCCGGGTTGGGATCACACAGTCGAACATGTCCGCGCCCTTCTCGATCGCTGCCAGCAACCCATCACTGTCCCCCAGCCCCATCACATATCGTGGTCTGTCATCCGGCAGCTCGGCGACGGCCGCTTCGAGGGCCGTGTCACGCTGTTCTGCAGGCTCACCCACCGACAGCCCGCCAATACCGAATCCCGGGAAGCCGATTGCAGCCGTGCGCGCAGCGCTCTCGGCCCGGAGATCGGGGTCTACTCCTCCCTGAACGATGCCGAAGAGAGCCTGATCGCTGCGGTTATGGGCTTCGAGGGAACGCTCAGCCCAACGGAGCGTCCTCCTCATCTCGTGCTCGACCCGATCTCGACCCGCGGGAAGTCCCACGCATACGTCGAGGACCATGGCGATGTCGGCCCCAAGTTGCTGTTGGACTGCCACCGCCTGCTCCGGAGTCAGGTGGACGATCGAGCCGTCATATGTCGACCGGAAGGAAGCACCGGATTCGTCGATCTTCGGCCGCAACGAGAAGATCTGGAAGCCCCCTGAGTCGGTGAGGACCGGGCCCTCCCATGCCATGAATCCATGGAGGCCGCCCAAGTCGGCGATCACCTTCGACCCCGGGCGCAGCATGAGGTGATACGTGTTGGCCAGCACGATCTCCGCACCTACTGCAACGAGATCGTCGACATCGACGGCCTTCACCGCTGCCCGGGTGCCAACCGGCATGAACGCCGGCGTCTTCACCGACCCATGCGGGGTCTGCAGCGTGCCCGCCCTGGCATGCCCGTCGCCGGCTTCCTTCGCCCATGAAACGACCGCCATGACGCCAGGCTAGGGACGGAGCCGCTCGGCATACATCGCGTCTCCGAACGAGAGGAAGCGGTAACCGCGCTTCAGCGCAACTTCGTAGGCGCTCCTCCACCTCTCACCCATGAAGGCTGCCAGCATGACCAGGAGGGTCGAACCCGGTATGTGGAAGTTGGTGACCATGGCGTCCACCACCCGGAACTCGTAGCCCGGGCGAATGAACAGGTCGGTGCGCTTCTCCCCGGCCGATACTCGGCCTGTGTCGTTGCCGAACGTCTCCAACGTACGGACAACGGTGGTTCCCACCGCAACGACCTTTTGGCCGCGCCGACGGGCTTCGGCAACGGCCTCGGCGGTCTGGGCAGGTAGTCGGCACCACTCGGTGTGCATTCGGTGATCCTCTATGTCTTCCACGGCGATCGGCCGAAATGTGTCCAGCGAGACATGAAGGTCGACGGTTGCCATTTCGATCCCCCGCTTCTCCAAAGCCATCATCACCTCCGTGGTGAAGTGGAGCCCGGCGGTGGGCGCCGCAGCAGATCCGATCTCGTTGGCGAAGACCGTTTGGTATCGGGAGTCGTCAATGAGTGAGCCCGTGAAGTAGGGAGGCAAGGGGACGGATCCGGCCGCCTCGATGGCAGATTCGAGCTCCTCCGCCGCCAGGTCCACCGTGACAACACCTTCTGTGGCCGCGGATCTGACAATCGCCGCCAGCCCTCGGAATTCGACTCGCACGCCAGGGCGAAGACGACGAGCTGGCTTCGCCAGGGCATCCCAGAGCCCATCTGGCCTGCGGTCCAGGAGCAGGAGCTCGACCCGACCGCCGGTGTCGGATCGATGCCCGATCAACCGGGCTGCCCTCACTTTCGTCTCGTTGACGACTACGAGATCTCCCGGCTCCAGCAGCCTTGGGAGATCAACGAATCTGTGGTCGGTCAGATCTCTAGTGTCGAGGAGGCGGGAAGCGTGGCGCGGCTCGACGGGAGATTGCGCTATCGCCTCATCGGGGAGCTGGTATTCGAATTCCGAGACCCTCACGGGGCCTATATCAGCGTGCCTTGCGCATCTACCGGTGGTTGCACCCCGAGGTGGGTATACGCCGCCGCGGTGGCAACCCTCCCTCGTGGCGTCCGTTTGATCAGACCGGACTGGAGCAGGAACGGCTCATAGGCGTCCTCGACCGTCTCAGGCTCCTCGCCGACCGCTATCGAAAGCGTAGAGAGGCCGACCGGCCCACCACCGAACTTCCCGACGATGGCGTCGAGGATGGAACGATCGACTTTGTCGAGCCCCAGTTCATCGACCTGGAACACCTCAAGCGCCTTGCGGGCGACGTCGATGTCGATCATCCCTGAGGCACGAGCCACGGTGTAGTCACGAACCCGAGCGAGGAGACGGTTGGCGATCCTCGGTGTCTGTCTGCTCCGCTGTCCTATGAAGGCCGCCGCGTCGGAGTCGATGACAACATCGAAGATCTTGGCCGAGCGCTCGATGATCGTCGCCAACTCTTCCGGCTCGTAGTAGTCGAGCTTCTCCTCGATCCCGAAACGGTCGCGTAGCGGTGCCGTGACCTTGCCTTTGCGCGTGGTGGCACCGACCAGGGTGAATCGGGGAAGGTCGATCCTTATCGACTGAGCCGTGGGGCCCTTGCCAAGGACGACGTCCAGTTGGAAGTCCTCCATCGCCGGATATAGGACCTCCTCGACAGCCCGGGGAAGACGATGGATCTCATCTATGAAGAACACGTCCCGAGGCTGAAGATTCGAGAGGATGGCGGCAAGGTCGCCGGGGCGCTCGAGGGCCGGACCCGAGGTGATTCTGAAGGCGACTCCCTTCTCAGCGGCGATGATGCCCGCAAGCGTTGTCTTCCCCAATCCCGGAGGGCCGGAGAAGAGGACATGATCGAGGGCACGCGACTCTTTGACAGAGGCCTCGAGCGAAATGGAGAGTCGCTCCTTGACCTGAGTTTGCCCAACGAAATCCTTCAGGGTCCTCGGGCGGAGCGTGATCTCCTCTTCGTCCGTCGCGATCGGGCTCAGCAGGCTGTCTTCACGCATGACGTTGGTTGCCCAGGCTCTGCAACGCTGACTTGATCTGAGCTTCTATCGGGTCAGACGGGTCGAGATCACCGACGACGGAGTTGATCTCTGGTGTGGTGTATCCGAGGCCCTCCAAAGCGGTTCTAACATCGACCAGGTCGCCGCCGCCCACCACCTCGGCCTCGCGTCCGGCGAGCTTCGGCGCGAGCTCCAGGACAATCTTCTGGGCCCCTCGCTTCCCCACGCCTGGTGTGACCGTGAGCGCGTCGGGGTCTTCGCCCGTGATCGCGACGATGATCTCCGCACCCGAGAGAGACGCCAGCAGCGCCATGGCGAGCTTCGGGCCCACGCCGCTGGCGGTGAGCAGTATCCGAAACAGCTCTCGGTCGTTTTCCGAGGCAAAGCCGTAGAGACTTATCTCGTCTTCTCGGACATGGGTGTGGGTATGGATCACGATCTCCTCACCGATGCCAGGCAGCGATCCCACGTCTCGCGGAGTCATAGCCACCTCGTAGCCAAGACCGTCCACGTCGATGACCACCGAACCTGGACGATTGGATACGAGCACACCACGGATACGCCCGATCATCTTCCCACTTCCACTGGAGCTGCCCTCAGGTGACAGAGCGCAATGGCGAGCGCGTCGGCTGCGTCGGCGGGCCTTGGCGGCTCCTCGAGACCGAGGAGTTGGGTCAGCATCCGCTGCATCTGGTCCTTGTTAGCGGAGCCGTCACCCGTTATTGCAGCTTTGATCGCGGTGGGCACGTATTCGAACACTGATATGCCGGCGTTTGCCGCCGCCACCATGGCGACGCCTGAGGCACGGCCCACCGATATAGCCGTCTGGAGATTGCGATTGGTGAAAACCGTCTCGAGGGCGATGACATCCGGCTGGGTCTCCCGGATGAGATCCGTCAACCCTTCGTGGATCTCGGCGAGGCGCATCGCCATCGATGCCGTCTTGTCACTGCGAATGACACCGGCCCTGATGGCTCTCGGCGGGTGTCGGCCCTCCACTAGGCCATAACCGGTGGTGGAGAGCCCGGGGTCGATACCCAAGACGAACATATGTTCTATGACAGTAATACCGGAGTGGCCGGGTTGGAAGGTTTTCAGGTATGGGCGGGGTTGTCACTCGTGCCGCGTCAGGCCTCCGCCATCACCTTGTTCATCACTTCTTCGTCGATGTCGTAATTGGCGAAGACGGATTGGACGTCGTCGAGGTCGTCAAGGGCGTCGATCAGCCTGAGCAACTTCTTGGCCTCACTCTCGTCCACGGGGACTGTTGTCGACGGCAGCTGGATGACGTCCGCAGACTCGACACTTATCCCGAGTTGCGCGAGGTCATCTCGCACCGATCTCATGTCGGACGCCTCGGTGATGACCTCATACTGGCCCTCACCGGTGTCACGCACATCCTCGGCACCAGCCTCGATCGCCGAGAGCATCAACTCGTCCTCGTCCCCGCTTGCCAAGATGAGCCCCTTCTGGCTGAACAGGTAGCCGACAGAACCTGGCTCACCCAGATTGCCGCCGTGACGGGTGAATGCCGCCCTGACGTCAGAAGCTGCGCGGTTTCGGTTGTCGGTGAGCACCTGGACATAGAGGGCGACTCCGCCGGGCCCGTAACCCTCGTAGTAGATCTCCTCGTAGACCGCACCCTCGACCTCTCCGGTCCCGCGCTTGATCGCCCTGTCGATGTTGTCATTGGGCATCGAAGCCGCCTTGGCCTTGTCAATCGCGGTGGCGAGAGTCGGATTGAAGTCCGGGCTGCCTCCGCCCTCGCGAGCGGCGACTTCGATCGCCTTGGCGAGTTTGCCGAACAGCTGGCCACGTTTGGCGTCCTGGCGGCCCTTGCGGTGTTTGATGTTGGCCCACTTCGAGTGTCCGGCCATGCGTTCCCCTCAGATCAGGTCGAGAAACATCCGGTGAACCCGGTCATCGCCGGTCAGCTCCGGATGGAACGATGTTGCCAGAAGCCTGTCCTGGCAAACCATTACCGGATGATCGTCGATCTCGGCCAATACCCGTACTGCTGCGCCGGCCTTCTCGATCCACGGCGCCCGGATGAAGACGGCGGGAAAAGGCTTATCGAGGCCGTCAATCTCCACGCCCGCCTCGAACGATTCGTTCTGTCGCCCGAAGGCGTTGCGACGGACCACAACGTCCAGCGCGCCGATCAACGGCTGGTCTCCTTCTGTTATCGCACCGGCCAACAGGATCATTCCGGCGCACGTGCCGTAGACAGCCAAGCCCTCATCGATCGCCCGGCGCAGCGGTTCGAGAATGCCGAACCGAACAGCCATCTTGCCGATTGTCGTCGACTCTCCCCCGGGTATCACGAGGCCGGCGACGTCTCCGAGCTGTTCACTTCGTTTGAGAGGCACGGCGTCCGCCCCGAGGTCGGAGAGAACGGTGAGATGCTCTCGGACGTCGCCCTGCAATGCAAGGACGCCGACCCTCGTCATGTCACCAGCCCCGGCCGGCCAGCTTCTCGCTGTCCTCGAGCTCAGCGATATCGATCCCCGGCATGGCTGCGCCCAGCCCCCGCGACACCTTCGCCACCACTTCGGGCTCGTCCCAGAACGTGGTGGCCTCGACGATTGCCCGCGCATAGGCACTGGGATCAGCGCTCTTGAAGATCCCCGACCCAACGAAGACCCCATCCACACCGAGGCCCATCATCAGCGCGGCGTCGGCCGGCGTGGCAATGCCACCGGCGGCGAAGTTGACCACGGGAAGCTTTCCGGCCTCCGCAACCTCTCTTACGAGCTCGTACGGTGCGCCAAGATCGCGCGCCGCTGACATCAGCTGGGCTTCATCCATCGAAGCCACAGCCCGGATGCCATTGGTGACCGCCCGCATATGTCGGACCGCCTCGACAACGTTGCCGGTTCCCGCCTCGCCCTTGGTGCGGATCATCGCCGCGCCCTCACCGACCCTGCGAAGCGCCTCTCCCAGGTTGCGTGCGCCGCAGACGAATGGCGTGGTGAAGGCCCACTTGTTCACATGGTGCTCCTCGTCGGCAGGAGTCAGAACCTCGGATTCGTCGATGTAGTCGACGCCGAGAGACTGGAGGACGGCCGCCTCGGCAAAATGGCCGATGCGGCACTTGGCCATGACCGGGATCGTGACGGCCGCCTTGATCTCATCGATCTTCGTGGGATCGGACATCCGTGCCACGCCGCCATCCCGACGGATGTCGGCCGGAACTCGTTCCAGCGCCATAACCGCCACTGCCCCCGCCTCTTCGGCGATCTTGGCTTGGTCGGCGTCGACCACGTCCATGATCACGCCGCCCTTGAGCATCTCTGCCAGGCCTCGCTTTACCTTGTCGGTGCCGGTTTCCACTCTGGGGGCTCCTATTGGTTCGACCGTCCGAATTGTACTGGTGCGAAAGCCCTCCGCTAGGAGGCGACGCTCGCGTATAGATCCCGATAGTCCGCCGCTACCCTCGACCAGTCGAATTTCCGGGCGCGGACCATCCCGCGCCGAGCCAAGGCAACTCGGGCATGCTCATCCGAGAGCAAGGCGATGAGCTCGGCTGCCAATGACTCGGCGTTACCTGCTTCGAAGTATCTGATCGCGTCCCCGCCCACATCGACGAACGCGGGGAGATTCGAGGCGAGAACCGCGGCTCCAGCCGCCATCGCCTCCACCAGGATCACCCCAAAGGACTCACCACCCGTGTTCGGCGCCACATAGACGGCAACGGAGCCCAGAGTGCTGGCCTTGACCCGATCGTCGACCACACCCATCCACCTGATCCCCTCATTCCCCCTGTCCGAGCCCATCACAACGAGTTCCGCATGCTCGACGTCACCCGCCACCCGGGGCCACGCCTCGAGGAGCACGTCGAGGCCCTTCCTGGGCTCATCACGTCCCAAGAACGCCACGCGAAGCGCCCTCTCCGTTCCCTCCACCGGTGCCAGACTCGCGATGTCCACCCCGTTGGGGACGATCACCGGTTCGAGCCCGTCGGGAAGACCGGCCGCGGCCGTGGGAGAGACGGCGGTTACTGTCTTGACCCTGGTCCCGAGAAGTCGGCTGGCACTGCGACCCATGAGTCTGTAGGCGAGTCCGCCCACACCACCTGCTGCGGCATGAAAGGTCGCCACCACCGGCGGACCCGCCCTCAACGCGGAGATGCCGACAGTGGGCATGAACGGCTCGTGGACGTGCAGGACTTCGATGGCGCGCGTCACGGACTTGAGCGTCGCCCCGACCCTCGGGTCGATCGATATTGGAGCGACCGATCCGTTGGCGCGGAATCCGACGGTGCCACCCAGGTCCCAACCAGGAACTTTCTCGGGAAGCCCAGGCCCAATGACGAATGCCTCATCTCCACCCGACTCCAGGGCGGATCGAAGACCCAAGACCTGTGCCTGGACGCCTCCGGGCTTGGACAGGTCGTAGGGGCATACCAACCCGATTCTCAATCCGCCTCCCGGTCTGAGGGCCAATTGGGCATCAGGACTAGCCACTGCTCAGGCGCCTTCCCGATGATCGACTCGAACTCCCTGGCCAGGGTCTGTGTCATCACTCTCACCTGGTCTGACCTCGGGATCCCTTCTGGAATCGGGATGGCCTCGTTGACCACGACCCGGTACCCGTCACCCTCGAAATAGGTACCGACGGGAAAGAGAGGCGCACCGGTCCTGATCGCAAGCGTTGCCGGACCTGGAGGAAGCGTCGTCCTCTCACCAAAGAACTCGACCTCGACTCCCGTGCGCCTCAGGTCACGGTCCGACGGAAGAGCCACCGCTTTGTTCTCGACGAGGGCCTGTTCGAGCTTTCTCATCACTTCCAGACGCCCTGTGGCCAGGACCACCTCGATGCCGCACTCGGCGCGCATCCGCGTGAACCAATCGGTGATGCGCCGATTGGGCAGATTCTCGGCGACGGCCACCACGGGGACGCCTTCTCGGCCTGACACGGGAGCCGCGACCTCCCAGTTGCCCATATGGGGCAGTGCATAGATCATCCCGAGCCCCTTGTCCCTTGCCTCGATGATCCTCTCCAGGCCCTCCACGACGGTTTCGTCGAGCATGCCCGCGATCCGCTTCTCGCGCACCCACAACGCTTCCGCCAGGTAGCGGCCATAGGACTGCATCACCAGAGCTGCAGCGGTCTCGGCATCCGCAGCCGCCCCCATGATCCGCCTCATGTGTCTCCGGGCCATGTTGCGGCGCCGGGAGTCGAAGCTGTGCCATAGCCGGCCTGCGATCCGGCCCAGAGCGCGCGTGACCCGCTTTGGCAGCATCCCGACCAGCCCAACCCCAGCCCGCAAGCCGAGATAGGCGAGCATCTGCCTCATTCGATCGATCGATATGTGCGGGCGAAACGAGTGAATGCGGTGAGCCAGACAAGCCCCACAAACGCCCAAAGCATCACTTCAACCTGGTCGGGAAAGAGGATGAGCCCGGTGCAGAACAGAATCAGCCGCTCGGCCCTCCCCATCAACCCGCCTTTGCCGTCCTTACCCTCGGCCTCGGCTTTGGCCCGGAAGTAGGGGACCAGAAGAGCGCCGCCCACCGCGAGCACGATCAGGAGAAGCTCCCTGGGTCTACCTGCCTGTGCGAAGGCGAGGCCCGCGAAAGCAGCGACCTCACCTAGTCGGTCGAATGCTGCATCGAGATAGGCGCCCTTGGCCGACTCGCGATTGGTAGCTCTCGCGACCGCTCCATCCAGACCGTCGAGAAGGGATCCGATGGCAACGACACCGGCCCCTAATGCCAGCCGCCCTGTCCCGATGGTGGCGGCGCCCGCGATGACGACGACCAGACCCATGACCGTCATGGCCGTCGACGTCATCCCAATGGCCGCCAGCCCCCTTCCCATCACGTCGAGGTAACGGGTCAGACGAGGGCGCACCCGCATGTCGATCACCGGCGTGAAAGTAGCACCCCCCGGATTCCAGGGAGACGATCAAGGGTAGGATCGGAGTTCTTTCCCCTTACTGGAGGTCATGTGGTTCCTGAGAAAGTGCGCAACATCACCCTGGTGGGACACGGCGGGAGCGGGAAGACATCGCTGGGTGAAGCGATGCTGTACGTGGGTGGAGCGACCAACCGATTGGGAAGTGTCGACCAGGGCAGCACGGTGTTCGATCACGAACCTGAGGAGATCGATCGCAGCATTTCTCTGAGCCTCTCGGTCGCCACGGTCGACTGGAAGGGGACCCGCATCAACATCATCGACACGCCGGGAGCCAGTGACTTCGTTGGTGATGCACGATCCGCGCTTCGCGCCGCCGACCTCGCCCTCTTCTGCGTGTCCGCTGTGGACGGTGTGGAGGTCCAGACCGAGCAACTTTGGAGGGCCGCTGAGGAGGAGGACATACCCCGCGCTGTCGTCGTGACCAAGCTCGACCGCGAGCGCGCCTCTTTCCAGAGAACTCTCGACGAGCTCAGAGCATCCTTTGGGAAGGCAATCGCACCGATCCAGGTGCCGATCGGGGAGGAAAACAACTTCAGGGGCGTTGTGCGGGTCGCCTCGGAGCGGGCTTATGAGTATGACCCGGGATCCAAGGCCGGGAAGCTGGTGGATCTTCCAGAGGACGTGGAGGAAACGGTTCACGCGGCCCACACTGCTCTGATCGAAACGGTGGTGGAGACCGACGACGAGATGATGGAGGCCTACTTCGAGGGAAAGGAGCCCAGCAGGGACCAGATCGTCGAGACGATCCACAAGGGGATCCTCTCCGGTGAGATCGACCCGGTCCTGGTCACCTCGGCTCATACCCTGGCCGGGGTCGACATCCTCCTCGAATTCCTCACCGATTATGGCCCGAACCCCCTGGAGCGCTCCATCCCACCACTTTCATCAGGAGATTCCCTCGAGCCGTCGGCCGACGGCGCTCTGCTGGCGTACGTCTTCAAAACGGTATCCGACCCATTCGTGGGCAGGATCTCGATGTTCCGCATCTACTCGGGCACCGCCAAGGCCGATCAGGAGTTGGAACTGGCGAGAGGCGGGAAGGTCCGGCTCCACAACCTCTTCAAACTCCACGGCAAGGAGCACCGTGACGTCGCCGAGCTCCCCGTCGGGGGCATCGGGGCTGTCGCCAAGATCGAGGATCTTCACCCAGGCGACACACTGCGCTCGCCTGGGCTCAACGCCACCATCGAGCCGGTCGCCTATCCGCGCCCCGTAGCTGAGCTGGCGATCGCCCCCCACTCGCACCACGACGAGGAGAAACTGTCGACAGCTCTCCACCGCATCGAGGAGAGCGACCCGACTATCAGGGTGCAACGGCGCGCCGAGACCGGTGAGACCATCCTGGCCGGCCTCGGAGACGCCCACCTCGACGTCACGCTTGCCCGCATTCAGCGGATGTTCGGCGTGGAGATCGACTCCACGCTGCCCAAGGTTGCCTACCGGGAGACGATCACGTCAACGGCCGAGGCAGAGGGCAAGCACAAGAAGCAGACGGGTGGACGCGGCCAGTTCGGGGTGGCCTTCGTTCGCTTCTCTCCCTTGCCCAGAGGCACGGGTTACGAGTTTGTCGACTCGATCAAGGGAGGCGCCATCCCACGCGGCTTCATCCCTGCCGTCGACAAGGGAATCCAGGAGGCTCTACAAAGAGGCCCGCTAGCGGGTTATCCGGTCATCGACATCTCGGCCGAGTTGTACGACGGCAAGTACCACTCTGTCGACTCCGACGAGATGTCATTCAGAATGGCCGGTATCCAGGCGTTTCGCGCCGCTTCCCCCAATCTCCGGCCCGTCCTGTTGGAGCCGATCATGAAGGTCCGTGTGACCGTTCCGGAGGAGCATCTGGGTGACGTCATGGGCGATATCAACTCGAAACGGGGCAGGGTCCTGGGAATGGAAGGAGACGGCACCCTTCGCATGGTCGCCGCGGAGATCCCCATGTCCGAGATGCAGCAG
This sequence comes from Acidimicrobiia bacterium, assembly GCA_033720975.1. Lineage (GTDB taxonomy): Bacteria > Actinomycetota > Acidimicrobiia > Spongiisociales > ZC4RG35 > JAWWBL01. Next base: position 16,807 of record JAWWBL010000016.1, read on the forward strand.
TACCCGGCCGAGTTGAGGTCGATCACGTCAGGCCGGGGAACATTCGAAGTGGAGTTCGACCACTACGCCGAGGTACCGCACAATGAGGCGCAGAACGTGATCGCCGCAGCGAAATCCGACGAGGAGTGAGATCAAGCCAATGGGAGATGTAGTCCTACGACGAGGAGAAGACGAGCTGACCCTGCCCGCCCATGTGGGAACCGAGGGTGAGACAGGCGTCGACATTGGCGCGCTTCGCTCGACGCTTGGGCTGGTGACCTTGGACCGAGGATTCGGCAACACGGCCGAGAGTGTGTCGCAAGTCACCTACATAAACGGGGAAGAAGGGATTCTCCGGTACCGGGGCTATCCGATCGAGCAACTCGCCGAGCACGCGACCTTCCTCGAGGTCGCCTATCTGCTGCAATACGGCGAGCTCCCGACGAAGCCGGAACTGGACGAGTACGTCGAGTCGATCACCCAGCACACGCTCCTCCGCGAGGATGTGAAGCACCTGTTCGAGGCATTCCCTCACTCTGCCCACCCGATGCAGATTCTCGCCTCGGCCGTCTCGGCCTTGGCCACCTACTACCCCGACGCCCTCGACCCTCTCGACGAGGAGTCCGTCGATATCAGCTCGCGGCGCCTGATCGCGAAAACGCCCACGATGATCGCCTGGTCGTACAAGTACCTTGTGCATCAGCCGTACGTCTACCCCGACAACGAGCTCGACTATTCGTCGAACTTCCTGAAGATGATGTTCTCGGTCCCAGCGGAGGCGTACATCGCAGACCCGGTCGTTGCGAAGGCACTCAACATGCTGCTCATCCTTCATGCCGACCACGGTCAGAACTGCTCTTCGTCGGCGGTGAGGCTGGTCGGGTCAGGTCATGCCAACATCTTCTCGTCCATATCCGCCGGAATTCATGCCCTGTCCGGACCCCTCCATGGTGGGGCCAACCAGGCTGTGCTCGAGATGCTCGACGAGATCGTGGCCGGCGGAGACGACCTGGAAGTCGTAGTGAAGAGGGCGAAGGACAAGAACGATCCATTCCGCCTCATGGGGTTCGGCCATCGGGTGTACAAGAACTTCGACCCGAGGGCGAGAATCATCAAGAAGGCCGCCGAACAGGTGTTGGAGAAGCTGGGAGTCGACGACCCGCTGCTCGACCTCGCCATGCAGCTCGAGGAAGTGGCGTTGTCCGACGATTACTTCGTGGAGCGGAAGCTCTACCCGAACGTGGACTTCTACTCGGGCATCATTTACCGGGCGATGGGCTTCCCTGTGGACATGTTCACGGTGCTGTTCGCCTTGGGGAGACTTCCAGGTTGGATCGCCCAGTTCCGGGAGCTCTCCGCAGACCCGCAGGCACGCATCTTTCGGCCCCGCCAGGTATATACCGGCCCCTCCACTCGCGACTACACCCCGTTGGACGAGCGCTGACTTCCTAGGATCGCCGCGTGGAACCGCGCGCTCCTCTCGACTGGGCTGCACAGCGTCGGTCCGAGCCACACGCAATGCAGCGCAAACGAGCCCGGACCCTCGCTACACCGGGTCGATTGCCTCCACAAAGGGGGGCTCGACGACGTCTCTCGATACCGCGTCGATCACGACCAGCGCCCTCTTATCCGGAGGCTCCAAAGCCGAGTAGAGGACGACCGCCCACCGTGGACGGGACCGCCACCCGTGGAACCTCACGGCCGCGGAGGCGTGGCCGACTGGAAACTCAACGGCCGCGGCCGCGACCCTCAAAGCCTCGTGCTCGTCGACCTCGAGAGGCCATGCCGAGGCGAATTGCCATGCTGCAATCAGGCCGAACCCGATAGCGACGGTCCAACCGTCGGCAATCGTCAGCGCTGCGATCAACCCCAGGGCAAGCGAGACCCAACCAGCGAGACGGCGACGCTCCGGTGAGGGAAACCTGTAGACGCCTACGACGTTTGCGTCTAACTCCTCCTCGATCGCTACGGAATCCGCCAGCTCCCGGTCGATGTGGATCCCTTCGCGATCGACCCTCCGCTCCTCGCTCATTCTGACGGGACTCGTGCCATCTCGACCAGCCGGTTGGTCGCTTCGATCAGCGGCACTCCCCTGGTGTCTGACTCCTCGCCATACAGCCTCAGTCCGACTGTGCCGTCTGCCACGTCGTCGTCGCCGACCACTATGACCGCAGGATGCTTCTGGGTTAGGGCCAGCCGAATCTTGTCGCCCACGGTCTCACTCGACCGGTCGACCTCGGCGCGGAGACCGGCATCGGTCAGCCTCGCCTTAACCTGCTCGGCGTATTCCTCGTGCCTGTCTGCCACGGGAATGATCGACACCTGTACCGGCGCCAACCACATCGGAAAGGCGCCCGCGTAATGCTCGACCAGGACTCCGGTGAATCGCTCGATGGAGCCGGCCTTGGCGCAGTGGATCATGTACGGGCGCTCCATGACGTTCCCCGGCGCCGCGTATTCGAGCTCGAAGCGCTCAGGCAGGGTGAAATCCAACTGGATCGTCGACAGTTGCCATCGCCTGCCGATGGCATCCTTCACATGAACGTCGATCTTGGGCCCGTAGAAAGCACCCTCTCCTTCAGCGACCCGATAAGGAATACCCGACTCCTCCAAGGTCTCCGCCAGGTAACGCTGACTGATCTCCCAGCGCTCCGCCTCCCCGACCGACTTGTCGGGTTTGGTGCTGAGATCAGCTTCGAACTCGGTGAAGCCAAAGTCCTGCAGCCAGGTGAGTACGAAGTCGAGATGGTGCTTCAACTCGCTCTTAAGTTGGTCCTCGGTGCAGAAGGTGTGGGAATCGTCCTGGGTGAAGCCCCGAGCTCTCAGCAAGCCCTGGACGACCCCTGACTTCTCGTACCGATAGACACCACCCAACTCCCCGAGGCGCATCGGAAGATCCCGATACGACCGACCCTGGCTCCTGTAGATGAGCACGTGCCCTGGACAGTTCATTGGTTTCACGCGGTACTCGGGGTCGTCTCCGTGCTGCATGCCGGCGTACATGTTCTCCGCGAAATAGTCGAGGTGACCCGAGGTCTGCCAGAGGTCTGACTTGGCCAGGTGTGGCGAGAAGACAAAGTCGAACCCGAACCTCTCGTGGAGAGTTCTGCTGTGGTCCTCCATGATCTTTCGCAACATTCCACCCTTCGGATGCCACACGGCGAGCCCGGAGCCAAGCTCTGGTGGGAACGAGTAGAGGTCCAACTCTGGACCCAGGCGCCGGTGATCACGGCGCTGCGCCTCCTCGAGCCTCTCCAGATAGGCGTCGAGATCCTTCTTGGAGGGCCAGGCGGTGCCGTAGATCCGCTGCAGCTGCTCGCGATCCTCGTCGCCCCTCCAATAGGCGCCGGCGACTCGAAGCAGCTTCACGGCCGGTATCCGACCAGTTGACGGCAGGTGGGGACCACGGCAGAGGTCGATGAACTCCCTGTTCCGGTAGGCCGTGACCGCCCCATCGGCAGAGACCTCGGTGCGATCCACGTTCTCGATTATCTCGACTTTGAACTTGTGATCGCTGAAAACCTCGAGCGCGGCGTCTCTGCTCATCTCCACCCTCTCGAATGGCTGATTCTCGGCGATGATCTCGCCCATACGAGCCTCTATCGCCCGAACGTCCTCGGATGTGAACGGCTGGTCGACCTCGAAGTCGTAATAGAAGCCATCCTCGATGGGAGGCCCGATGGCGAAGGTTGCTTCTGGGAACAGGCTCAGCACCGCTTGGGCCAGCACATGGGCCGCGGAATGGCGCAGTATGTGGAGGCCCTCATCGCCATCGAGAGTGATCACGGCGAACTCACCGCTCTCGGTGATCGGTGTGGTCAGATCGAGCAGGCGGTCCCCGACTCGTGCGGCTATCGCGGCCTTGGCAAGCCTTGGTCCGATTGACTCGGCGACCTCGAACGGGGTAACACCGTCGGGATGCTGGACGACCTTTCCGTCGGGATATGTCAGCTCTATCGGCACCGTATTTCTCGCTAGCCTGGGCACGGCAGGGTAATTCGGCGACGACCCATAGTCGTCGGCACATCGAGAAGGGGACAGATCGCTAATGACGGCAAGGGGACTCATCGAGAGCCTCTATCCCAATGCCAGGATCCGCGAGCTCGTCGCGGGCGCAAACCAGGTTTTCAGGGTGGCGGAACACGACGGTGCCACGTCGATCATCAAGGTTTATCCGGTGGCTTCACGGGCGAAGCGCGAGCGCAGGGCCCTCGAAGCGTTGGCCGGCACCGAGGGTGTGCCCGCAATTCAGAACCACGGCGTCGACGGCGAGACTGCCTGGCTGAAGATGACCGACGCGGGGTCGTGGAACCTTTCCACTCTGCCCAAAAACCTGAAAGTCATCGAGGCAGCAGGCCGGACGTTGAGAAAAGTTCACGGCGTCGACGCAGAGATCACCAACCTCGCAGCGGGGATTGACCACGAGTACGTCGACAACCACTACCGCTCAACGGTTCAGAGGCTCAACCGATTTCGTCGGAGGTTCAGGTTGGATCAAAGCCTCTTCGACCACGCCATCGAGCTCGACCCGCCGCTGGCCACAGAACCCGTCACGGCACACACGCGGCCCTTGCCGTCGAAGTTCGTGGTGCACGAGTCCGGCGCGGTGACACTCGTCGATTGGGAGTGGGCCACCCTCGCTCCACCGGAGTGGGACCTGACCCTTGCGGTCTGGCAGTTGGCTTCGACTTTGGGAGAAGGCGCCGCCGCCGCGTTTCGCGAAGGATATGGAGCCGAGCTGCCCGAGAGCAGGTACCGCTCATGGGTCGCCTATCACGCTGCGATGATGATGCTGGAGGCAGCCGAGCTCCGTGACGGTCGCCTCGGCGATCTCGAATACCTGGTGCACGACTTCACCGACGCCGTGCTTGGCTCCTGAACGGCCAAATCCGCGGGATTTTCCCTTTGCCCACTTAGCATTTTCCGTGCTTCGGCAAGGAGGACGGACGTGTTTGAGGTTTTGGTCGCCGCGACAGCCACGACGGGGCTGTTTGCAATCGCCAAGGGAATCCGGGGCAACCAGACGTTCAGAACCAACCCCCGCATCACCATTTCGACTCGGGACGAGCGTGGCGACGATCTGCCCTGTCCGTGGTGCTACGCCCCCACGGAAGAGACCGACGCCAGCTGTGGAGGCTGCGGCCGAGCGTTCGGCTGACGCCCGACTCACCCATCTCCCGAAACAACGGCGGACGGTTCTAACGTTGGAGCCGTGAGCAGGGTAGGACTGGTTCTGGGCGGGGGTGGCATAACCGGCGCGGCCTACGAGATGGCGGCCCTCATGGCCCTCCAGCTGGCTACTGGATGGGACCCCAACAACGCCGAGGTAGTCGTCGGAACCTCCTCAGGCGCTTTCGTCACCGCCCTCGTGCGCCACGACGCGCTCACTCTCGACTCCATGGTCTTGGCTCATGACGATCGCGAAGACGTAACGGAGCGGATCCGATCCCACGTCTTCACCAAGGGCCCGAGGGGCAAGGTGTCCCGCTGGGTCCGACACGGCTTGGTTCCAGGTGTCAGAAGCCCCGGGTTGACGATGTTCCTCGGGTCTCCCGCCCCCTATCACGCCCTAGGAATCGGAGAATGGGTGACCACGCACATCGGTCCCGAAGCAGCGACATCCTGGCCCGATCGTCCGACGGCCATAGTCGCTCACGACCTCGCAGAGTCGCAGCGGACCGCATTCGGCACGAGCGGGGCGCCCGAAGTCGGGCTCTCCGAAGCGGTGGCAGCCTCCTCTGCGATTCCGCTTCTGTTCCGCCCCTTCGAGATAGACGGTCGGCTGTACGTCGACGGTGGAGTGTCATCAGGGACACATGCGGATCTCGTTCTAGGCGCCGATCAGCCCCTCGATCTCGTCCTCGTGCTCGCTCCCCTCGCTGCGGACGTCCAGAGAAAACGGGCACGGCTCCACGAGAAACTCTTCGACCGAGTGGGAACCAAGGCACTTCAAGAAGAGCTCGCCTTGATCCGATCGGCGTGGCCGGACTCCGATGTTCTGGTTCTCACCCCATCCCCATCGGTGCAGAACGCCTCACGTCCCAATCCCATGGATGCCTCCAAGGCCGTGGCGACTTTCATGCGCACCCTGATCGCCATGAAGAGGACGCTGGCGAGGCCCGATATTTGGGGGAGACTGGAAGATCACCTCTTCGACGAACAGGTGATCATGGACCGCACGGGCACCGGCTAAGCCGTATCCGGGGCGAGCCTGGCAATCAGCCACACGATCGATGCGCCAACGGCGGCGGCTACCACAACAGCCGCCAGGTCGGCGCCCGGTGGGGCAAGTTCGGAGCCGGCCACCCCATCCGGCCATGGCCACAGAACCCTCACCGATCCCGCCATCAGGCCCACCAGCCCCGCCATCACGTCGTCGTGATGATGCTCGAGCGCCCAGTGGAGGGCTTGAGAGAACAAGGAGAGACCGATGACCGCACCAGCAACAAAAACCGCGATGACCGCGAGGTCCCGGTCCGCCACTGCACCGATCACCGGGCCATACATCCCGATCATCACCAGGATCAGTGATCCTGAGATTCCGGGGAGGATCATGGCGCATACCGCCAATGCGCCAGCTCCGGCAAAGAACAGAAGTGCCGGGCTCTGGATGAACCCGGAATCGCCAATGCCCAGGATGACAAACAGACCCAAAGCGACAGCCGCGGCGATCAGCCAATGCCGGGCATCGGGGCTGCGGACCCGACGCCATGCCACAACAACAGACAAGACCACCAGCCCCAAGAACAGACCGGCCATGACGGTTGGCCTGACCTCGAGTTGATGTTCTATCAGGCCTGCCAAACCGACGACGGCCGCGATGATACCAAGCAATAGCGGAACTACAAGACGCCACTCGACCTGGCGGAGGTGCTCCCGCACCGAGGCCCCCTCGATCTTGACCAGAGCCCCTAGCGCAGAGCTCGCCTCGCGCACAGATCGAACCAAGCGCTCATAGATACCAACAACCAATGCGATCGTGCCCCCGGAGACTCCGGGGACCAGGTCGGCTGTTCCCATCAAGAAACCGCTGATGAAGGTGCGGATCAGTTCGATGAACCGAGTATTGCTAGGAGCGGGTCCGGCGCCAAGGATCAGATCACCGTCGCCGGGTCGACATTCGCGCCCGAGATGAGGGCCACGACTTTCGAGCCGGCGGATGGCCGGTATGCCCCTGTGGTGAGCGCGGCGATGGTCGCTGCCGCTGCCGGCTCGACGGCCAACCTCAGTTCGGACCACAGCCAGGACTGAGCCTTCAGGATGTCGTCGTCTGAGACCAGCACGGATTGATCTATCCAACGGCGAGCGGCCCAGGCGTGGTTTCCGATCACCTCCGTCGACAGTGATGAGGAGGCAACTCCACTGTTCTCAACCCTCACCCGGTGTCCGGCGTCGATAGCCGCGTTGAAGCTGCGACACGTCTCGGGCTCAACCGCGATGACGGCCGCGTCGTCCCTGACCCAATTTGCGACGCCTGCAATGAGCCCGCCCCCACCTACTGCCACGACGATCGCGCCAGGATTGACTGCTTGATCCATGATCTCCATCCCCGCCGTGCCCTGCCCGGCTACCACTTCGGGCTGGTCATAGGCGTGCGCCACGAAGACGTCATTGTCGGCAACCCACTCCTCACACGCGGCCAACGCTTGGTCGTAGTACCCGGGAACGACACGGACATCCGCATCGTGGGCACGGATCCGCTCGATCTTCTCCTCAGGGGAGTTGCCGGGGACGAAGATGGTGGCGCGATGGCCGAGAACCTTGGCCGCGTAAGCGATGGCAGAGCCAAAGTTCCCTCCAGAGGCGGCCGCTACTCCCGAGGTCGGGATCGTGGCCGCGGTCAACACGGCGAACGCTCCCCGCGCCTTGAAAGAGCCGGTGGGCTGGAGTTGGTCCAGCTTGAGAGAGAGCGAGAACCCGGAAGCTAGAGCGTCGCCCAGATCGATCAGGGGCGTACGCCGAACATGCCAGGATATGCGTTTCGATGCCTCGAGGATCTCTTGTTTGGGGACTTCGAGGCTATCGGTCAAGGTATGACCTGGATTCCGACGAAGATCGCAGCCAGGATCAGCAGCGCCAGAAATGCTGTGACGAAAGTCGGGTTTCTCATCACCTGGAGCAGCGCTTTGAGCCGGGCGACGACGCGGCGGGCGGGGGAGGGTCGAGTAGAGCTGGCCCTCACACCTTCGAGGTCGGGTGCGTCCGCGAACCTGTTTTGGACTTCGTCGTGATCCACTCCCGTCGAGATTAAAGCCAAACAGGCTTCACTGGCGCCGGCGTGTCTCCGGTACGCCCGCCTTCCGAAGTACCGCGGCGGGAACTCCGGCTTCCCGCCAGGCGGGATATGTGATGCCCTTACGTTCTGAGTAAGACGCTACGTGAGCCACGAACCCTGCCTCGAGTGAGTCGATGTCCTTCGCCTCGTCCATGCGGGCCAACGAGTCCTCGAGGTCGAGCCTCGCTTGTATCAACTCGACCGACTCGAGAGGGTCGTTCGATTCGGCGAGTTTGGTGTTCACCCGTGACAGCCTCTCCTCGAGACTCTCTCTCGTCACCGGCCTACCGGGTCTCCTGTCCGCGATTGCCTTCAAATATGCCTTGATGGCGCGCGCCTCGCGGCGACCACGGGCGAGAGCCTCTTTGTGCTCCTGGGACATGGGCATGTCGTGGGCGATGCTGGACTTGAACCAGCGACCTCTCGCGTGTGAGGCGAGCGCTCTAGCCGGACTGAGCTAATCGCCCGTATGGGCTCGGCAGGTTACCGATGGCGTCGGACTGTCACAATGCGGGTCAGTTGAGACGTATCGAGTTCGAGCACCTGGTCGACCGCGTCATCGAAGACCTGCCCTCATGGGTCATCGACCGTATCGAGAACCTCGTGGTTGTCGTCGAAGACGAGCCGCCGCCGGAAAGCCCGAACCTGCTCGGCCTCTTCGAAGGCATCTCTCTGGCCGAACGCGAGGACTACTCAGGTGTCCTGCCGGACCGCATCATCATTTACCGGCTTCCCCACCTGGAGATGGGTCTGGACCGCCCTGGTCTGGAAGCCGAGGTTCGCAAGACGGTGCTCCACGAGATCGCACATCATCTGGGCATCGACGACGACCGCCTCGCCGAGCTCGGGTGGGATTAGGTCAATTTCGCTTGAGGAGGCCGGGCAACCCGCCCGAGCCCATGTTCAGCAGGTGCAGCAAGTCGGGGAAAGGTGATTCCGGTGCCCGCCGGTACGAATAGTGGATGTCGGTGGTGTACAGCATCACGATGGGCGCTTCTTCGGAGATCAGGGCCTGCATCTGGTGAGCAAGCGCCTGCGCCTCGTCCAGGTCCGTCTCGGCAAGGAAACGCTCCGCCAGGTCGTCGAGCGATGCGTTGCTGTAGCCAGTGGTGTTGGCTCCGCCTCTCTCGGCAACGCTCGCTGAGTGGAACATGGCGACGAGGTGGACCGGGACCGTGTCGCCGATTGCCCACCC
>JAWWBL010000017.1:0-25877 GCA_033720975.1 Acidimicrobiia bacterium
GCAATCCGCTCGGGTTCGTCAGCCGACGGGTGCCTCGGTGGATATGGACTTCTCGATACCCTGCTCGAACGCGTCGATGGCGGCCTCTCTGATTCGTCTCTCCGCCTCATCGGTCCGCCAGATCCTATAAACCCGCGACGCCGCAGCCTGACGTGGTCTTTGGCCAGACCCGGCCTCGTCGATCGCGAGGGATATCTCGGCAGCCAAAACCTTGCCGAAGTCTTGATCGAGGGCGGTTTTCGGCGTTCTCGGACGCTTCAGGGTGTCACCGGTCATCTCCTCCGCTACCGAGTGACCCGCCGCGAAGCTCTCCGACCAGACGGTGGTGAGCTCGGCATGCACCGCCTGTCGGATGGTCTCTGGGTTCGGCTTCCAAGCTTCATCTGTCCGGAGGCCGTCGAGAGCGATGTTCTGGAGCTCGGTAATCGCCTTCTTCACACCGCGGAGTGCACGATTGGTGACAGGGAGCAAACGGGCATCACGCTCCTCGATCCAATCCGTGCCCTCGAGGCTTGGCTCTCCATCGTCGCTGGGCTCATCGGATACGCCCGCTTCGCCTCCGGCCATGTCGACCTCTCTCAGCGAAGCGAACAGCGCGTCGACATCGTTTGTCTGCTCCGAAGACGGTGCCGCAACGGGCTCCTCGACGGCTTTGGGAGCCTCCTCAACCGGAGCCTGATCGTCCGGTTCGGTCGCGGTCACTTCGGGACCAGCCTTCTCCTCTGGTGCTTCTGTCGCGGTCTCCGCTGCCAGCGTCTCGAGGTCATCGTCGGGTAGGGGTCGTGGCGTCGGCTTCATCGGGCCCTGGACGACCCTCACGGTCTCACCCAGCTCCCAATGATGTGGCTCATCAGAGGGCGCGGGAACGACCTTCACGCTCGAGCTCTCAGACGCAAGGTCGAGGCTCTCCCGCTTCTCTTCCAGCGATCCCTCCAGCCGAGAAAGGGTGGCTCGGACGTTCTCGAGCTCGGCGAGAAGCTCGTCTCGTCTCTGTTCGAGTGCTCTAGTTCTCTCCTGAGCGGCGGCGGCCTGACGATTCGCCTGGTCGATGATCTCATCCCGGCGCTGGTTTGCCTCTGAGATGGTCTTCTCGGCCTGCATCGTCGCGTTTCTAAGAAGGTCCTCAGCATCCCTCCGCGAGCCGGAAGTGAGTCGGTGTGCCTCCCGCTCCGCCTCCCCCATGATCGTGAGAACGTCCCGTTCGGCCTCCTGGCGCATCTTGTCGGCTTCCGCTCGTGCCTGACCGAGAAGGTCAGTGCCCACGGTCCAGGCGTCACGCCGGAGGGCCTCGGCGTCTCCGGCGGCCGATCGACGGTTCTCCTCGGCGTCGGCCATGGCCTCGCTGCGCCAGCGCGCCGCGTCGAGGCTCGCCCGCTCTCGCATCGACTCGGCAGCCTCGCGAGCCGCCTGAAGTATGTTGTTGACCTCCCCGCCCACCTTCTCCAACTCGGCCTCGAGGTCACGCGCGCCGCTGTCGGCCAGTTGTGCACCCAGTCGCTCGGTCTCGCCTTCGAGAAACTCGATTCGATCCGCGATTTGTCTCAGGAGACCCTCGACTTCGGACCGGTCCAGCCCGCGCAAGGTGGTCTTGAACTGGGCGTTCCGCAGCCCTTCAGGCGTCACTTCGGATGACATACAGTGATAAAAGATACCCGTCGAGCGTCTTGTGCCTAGGAAGTGGCGAGGCTTTCGAGGAAGTCGATCGCATCTTGCAGGGTCTCAACAGGGATGATCTCGATGGTTTCACGAGGCGCGGTCAAAGCCGTTTCGTATTGGCCAGCCGGAACCAGGATGTACTCGGCGCCGGACGCTTCGGCGCCGACGACCTTCTGGCGGACACTTCCGATGAGCCCGACTTTGCCGTCGAAGTCAATGGTTCCCGTGCCGGCGATGATGCGACCGGCGGTCAGCTCCCCCTCGGTCAGCGTGTCGATGATCGCCAGGGTGTGCATCAAGCCTGCCGACGGGCCACCAAACCCGGTTGAGTCGATGTCGATGGAGAACGGCGGGTCGGGAAGCTCACCAAGGCCTATACCGATCATGGGATCACCAGCCCTGCTCACGTGCTCGGTGAGCTCGATAGTGAGGGTGACTTCCTCTCCTTCGCGCTCAACGGTCATCTCGATGGTGTCACCGATCGCGAGGGACGACACCGCGGCCTGTAGGTCCGCGACAGTCTTCATCTCGGCACCGTCGGCAGCGATGATCACGTCGCCGAGCTCCAGGACACCGTCGGCGGGTACGCCTTCGATGATCTCCGTGACGACCAGGCGCGTGGGGTACCCGAGGTAGGTCAAGGCCACGACTATGGACTTGAAATTGGAGTCGGTCATCTGTTCCAGTACCCGGCTCTGGTACTCCTGATCGGACTCGCCGCTCCTTCTCAGTTTGGTCTTCTCGATGAGATCGACTTTGGGATCGGCGACTGCCAGCAACGCCTCGAAGACATTCACGTCCTGATGGATCACCGACAACATGAGCAGCTCCCCGCTGGGCGGGTATACCTCACCCCCGTCGACAACGATTGCGTCGGCAGCATCGACAGCGGGATAGGCGATGGACGCCTGATAGCCGATCTCGACGTTCCACAGCGCCACCGCCAGGAACCCGACGGCGAACAGCGCGCTGATCAGGTAGCCGGGGCGCTCGGATTCGGCCATCGGACGGAGGGTATTTGGGACGGAGAGCTAGCGGGCCATTCTGCACGCTCAAAGTCCGGAATACCGGACGGGAACCTTAGGAACGCGAGACGACGGAGAGGATGGCGGTGGCGATCTCTTGCGGTGCCTCCTCCTGGACGAAGTGGCCGGCGGGGGTCACGGTCACTTCGGCCTTAGGGAGGGTCCGCTCGTGGCGGGCCCTGAGACGGCCCAGGATGGGGTCGTTCTCACCCCAGACGATCGCGGCGGGACCGTCGAACGACGACAAATAGCCACCCGACTCCCGCAACAGAGGAACCGATGGGTGGTCAATGTCGTTCGGGACCATGCGAACAAGGCCCACGGCCGCCTCTCGAGCGGTCTTGCACCGGAGCGGATAGCCGTAGGACCTCTTGGCCAGAGGGCTGATCGCCGACGAGTCGGCAGCGGCGAATCTGAGCCAGTGGTGGGGTCGAATCAGTTCGACACTTGCCGCTCCCATTCTGGTGCTGAAGAAGCGGTGGAAGGCGGTCGGCTTGAACCCGGGCTTGGGTGCGCCGATCGAGGTGTTGAGAACAACTAGCCCACCCATGAGGCCAGGAAGCCGGGACAGCGCATGCATGCCGATGGGTCCTCCCCAGTCCTGGACCACTGCCACCACCGACGTCAGATCCAATTGGCGGAGGAGAGACACCACCCAGTCCGAGTGATTCCGGAGGGTGTGAGCGCGCCGGTCAGGGGGAGCGTCGGAGAAACCAAGTCCGATCAAGTCGGGCAAGATCAGTCGGATCGGCTCGCCCTCGAGTTCGGCGGCGATCTTGCGGCTGAGGTAAGCCCAAGTTGGGTTTCCGTGAATGGAAAGGACCGGTGTCCCCTCACCCTGCTCCATCACGTGCATGCGAAGGCCGTCCCCGACATCCACCGCATAACGGTCGAACGGGAGCTGCTCCGAGATCCAGAAAGGCATCTCCGGTGCAGGGAACCTGAACACAGGAGAACACTAAGAGAAAGGGGACGGCCATTGGCCGTCCCCTTTCAATCGTTCGGTTTGCGTCTTATCCAGCCGGATCCCAGTCGGCCATGTAGGGGGCTTCGAAGAAGCCGGTTATGTCCATGAGACCGAAGACGTTCTCCGTCACCGAAACGGGTACGCCGATGTTGTCCTCGTTGGTGGGAATCCGCTCGAGCGGTGTCGCACCGTACCCGCCGGCCGCGCCTCCGTACCCCAGATCCACGTCCTGCACGAGGTTGATGGCGGCAAGCAGACCGGCCCGGCTGATGTCGCCGTTGGCCACTGCTGCCTCCAACAGAATGTGGAACGTCTGGGCCTGGGTGTATCCGAAGTAGTAGAAGGCGTTGATCATCTCGTCGGTGACGCCGATCGCGTCACGATGAGCTTCCAGGTCGGCACGCAGCTCGGCCATGCCGGGTGTGTCGTCCTCGAACTCGGGACCAGCGCCCAATCCGTAATACGGGAACGAAGCGAACACCGCCAACCCAGCGGCCTCATCTCCGCCTCCAAGTGCGGAGGGAAGGACCGGGTTGTACGAAGGGCTCGATCCAAAGACGGTTGGCGAGTACTCCAATGCGGCCGCTGTCCCCAACATCGTCGCCAGTGCCGTGGGCAGAGCGCATATGAAGAGCACACTCACACCCGCTGCCTGAGCCCCGCCGATCTGGGCGGAGAACTCCGTGTCAGTGGCGGCGTAGGTGGCCTCATATTGATGGTTGAACCCAGTGTTGGCCTGACCGAAGTCATAACCGTTCTTGCAGTCCTGCCCATAGTCATCGCCCTGATAGATGATCCCAACGACACTCTCGTCGGTGATGATGGCCGGGTCGGCCACGTTCATCGCCCAATAGGGGGCGTTGGCGAATTGTGCGAAGTAGGTGTTGGCTCCGAGATTGAGCAGAACATTGTCGGTCAATGCCCACTGCGACGCCAGCGAGCCGGCAGCCACGAGAATGTTCTCACCAGCTGCATCTTCATAGATGCTCGCTGTTGTTGGCGTGCCGATCGCACTCGAAAACGCGAGGACCTCGTCCTTGATCTCGTTGTAGACGACCACGTTGGTCTCCGGGTTGTACGCGTTGTCACGCACCACCACCTCGACGGGATACATGCCGGCGACGCCGCCGTCGGCGTTGACACTCTCCCAATAGACTCGATGGCCGTTGAGTAGCGAAGCACCGATTCCCGGGATGGGCCCGGTCAGTGCGGCAAGAGCGCCGAGCTTGATCGTCCCAGTGTCAGGGTCGAAACCGACGTCGTACACCAGCTCGTCCATCATGCCCGTCGTTGTGGGGCCCGGCGGCTGAGTGGTCGTCGGAGGCGGTGGCTCCGACGTGGTTGTGGTTGGGTCGGCCCCGTTACAGGCCGCGACCACCATGGCGAGCACCGCCAGGATCGCCAGAATCCTTCTCGATCTCATCAGTCAGGTTCCTCCTCTTGAAACACGGCCCAGCCCATGGGACAGGGCGCCATCACCATACCGAAGATGCAGGGATGGCGTCGTCAGTAGCTGAACGGCCAGCCTTTCCAGTAGTTCCGGAGCCGAAACCACAGGCCAAACAAACCCAAGGGTTCCAGGATTAGGAAAACAACTATGAAGAGCCCGAACAGGATTGCGCTGAAGGCAGCCGGGTCGAGAGTCCCTGCACCGCTCTCGGCGATGAACGGGAGCCAACCCTGCTCGCTAGCGAACTTGATCAACTCGGGCAGAGCTACCACGAACAACGCCCCGAAGACGGCACCGACCACCGTCCCGATCCCTCCGATCACGATCATGGCGATGTACTCGACCGAGATGAGCAGCCCAGCGGCTCCGCCGAAGTTGGAACCAAGCGGATTGCCCAGGAAGACGCCGAGCAAAGCCCCGGCGGCACCAGCCATGAATGACGACACGCCGAAGGCGGTGAGTTTGGCCCAGGTGACATTCACCCCGATCACCTCGGCGGCAATGTCCCGATCTCTGGTCGCCTGAAAGGCACGCCCCACCCTGCTGCGGGCGATGTTCTTCCCGGCCAGGAACGCAACCAGCGCCAGGATGAGCGCTGCGAGGTACAGAGCCTCTCCGTCTTTCGTCACGTAATCCCTGAGCACGGGCACGTCGAAAGACACGGGATCAACACGGCGACCCCTGACCGCTCCTGTCACAGGCGCCAGCGCCTCGGCGGTGAAGAGCCACTCACCGAGGAAGACCAGAGCCAAGGTGACGAGCGATAAATAGAGACCTCTCAACCGCACTGCAGCCGGGCCGACGATGACGCCGAGTGCAGCAGCCACCGCGCCCCCGGCTAGAACACCAACCCACCAGGGCATCCCCAACCCCCAGAAGTCGACTCCGCTGAGGGTTGTGAACGCCTCCGTGTTGACCGTGCCGCCAACGAAAGCTCCCACCCCGAGAAAGAAGACGTGTCCCAGTGAGATCTGGCCGGCGAATCCAGAGAGGAGGTTGAGGCCGAGCGCTCCGGTGGCAGCGATCAAAACCAGGATGGCGATGGTGAGCCAGAAGCCGGGACTGGGGAGACCACGGATGAAGATCGGGTAGTAGAACAGCCAGGCGAGGAGAACGATCAGCCAGAACCACTGGACCCGGTTGGGGATGAGGGCCATGTCCCGTTTGTAAGTGGTGCGAAGGAGACGCTCGGCCATCAGACCCTCCGAACCTCAGGGGTGCCAAAGAGCCCGTACGGCCGGATCAGGAGCACGACGATCATCAGCAGGTACGGGAAGATCAGGTGAAAGTTGGGGAACTCCAGCCCCAGAAACAGCGGATTCAGGTATCGGGCGGACAGAACCTGAGCAACGCCGATGCCGAGGCCACCGACCACAGCTCCGCCCGGCGAGTCGAGGCCGCCGAGGATGGCCGCCGGGAACGCGCTCAGCGCGGCGAAGCGAACCGGTGTCAGCGTGATGAACCCAGCGAGGCGGGCGGGCACATAGAAGGCGCCGGCGATGGCGGCCAGCACGCCGGCAATCGCCCAAGCGATGGCGAAGATGGTCGTGGTCTTGATCCCCATCGCCATCGCGGCTTCTTGATCGTGAGCTGTGGCACGCATGGCGACGCCAAATCTGGAGTATTTGAAGAAGGCGAAGAACGCGAGAACGCACACGCCCATGGCGAGAACTGCCCAGATGTTGGCCCACTGGATCGAGATATTGCCGACCTGCAGCTTGAGAGCCGGTGGCAGGGGAGACGGGAGCACCTTCTGCTGGGGGCTCCATATCACCTGAACCGCCGTCGCAACGGCCAGTTCGAGGCCCAGGGTGATCAGCACGACTGCGAAGACGGGCTGGCCAACCATCTTGTGGAGGACCGAGCGCTCCACCAGAACGCCGAACAGGCCCACTATCACCGCGGCGACCAGTGTCGAGAGGGCGAACCTGGGCGCCACCGGGATGTCGAGCCACCACTGGAGCCATTCGGGGAAGTTCGCACTTTGCTGCCCAGCCGGCGTCTCGGCGCCTTTGGGCACCACCCCTGCCATCAGTGAGAAGACGATGTAGGTCCCCAACAACATCAGCGCCCCGTGAGCGAAGTTGATGACCTCAGTCGCCTTGTAGACGATGACAAAGCCGATTGCGATCAACGCGTAGATCGCACCCAGCCCAAGACCCTGGACGGTGAGTTGGATGATCTCCTCCCCAACCGACAGATCGGTTACCTGGGCGATCAGCGGCGTGATGGTTGCGTTCACGCAGACCCGTAGATGTCGTTGATCAGCTCCTCAAACATCTCGGCAATGGCCGACCTCTTCACTTTCTGAGTCGCAGTCAGCTCCCCATCCTCATGGTCGAGCTCTTTGGGTATGAGCCGGAACTGTCTGACCTGCTCCACATTGGCGAAGTCCCGATTCACATCGTCGACGATCCCCTTGACTAGCTCACGAACTTCAGGCTTCTCGGAGAGATCCCGGTAAGTGGTGAAGGTGATGCCGCGGCGTAAGGCCCAGTTGGAAACCGTGTCGTACTCGATACCGATCAGAGCGGACACGAACTTGCGCCGGTCCCCGAGGACTATCGCCTCTTTGATGAAGGGGGACACCTTGAGCTTGTTCTCGATCTCCGACGGAGAGATGTTCTTGCCGCCGGCGGTGATGATGATGTCCTTCTTGCGATCGACGATCCTCAAGTGCTCGCCGTCCCACTCCCCTACATCGCCGGTGTGCAGCCACCCGTCTGGTGTGATCGTCTCGCGAGTTGCTTCTTCATTCTTGAAATAGCCCATGAACACGCCTGGATGGCGCACCATGATCTCGCCGTCCTCGGCCAGCTTCACCTCGGCCCCGACGTTGGCCGGTCCGACGGTGCCCAACTTGACATCGCCCTCGCGGTTGACGGTCGCGTATGCAGTGTTCTCTGTCTGGCCATATCCCTCCCTCATCTCGAGGCCCAGGGCCATGAAGAACTTGAGGACCTCAGGAGCAATAGGAGCGGCTCCAGAGACGGGTCCCAAGCAGTGCCGCATCCCGAGCTTGTCGAGAAGCGATCGGTAGACCAGAACGTAGAAGATCCCGTGGAGGACGTTGCCGACGACTCCCCGGCTCCCCCTCTCCAAAATGCGATCGGCATT
Organism: Acidimicrobiia bacterium; assembly: GCA_033720975.1. Classification (GTDB taxonomy): domain Bacteria; phylum Actinomycetota; class Acidimicrobiia; order Spongiisociales; family ZC4RG35; genus JAWWBL01. The sequence goes on from JAWWBL010000017.1 coordinate 8,216, forward strand.
CCACATTCCGACGGCGAGCCCGGCCTTGAACAGGGTTCGCTTCAGGAAGCTGGCGTCCATCATCCGGATCACCACCCCAGCCTGCATCTTCTCCCAGATGCGAGGGACACCCAGGAACACTGTCGGTTGCACCTCCCTGAGGTCCGAGGTCACCGTCTCTATCGACTCGGCGAAGTTGACGGTGGCCGCGGTGTTCAGGGCGAACATCTCGGTGTAGAGCTTCTCCGCGATGTGGCACAGGGGCAGGTAGGAGAGGACCTCCTTGCGCTTAGGTTGCCTGCCGACGAAAGAGCCGAGCACGTGATCCATCACGTAGACCATGTTGCGGTGCGAGATCATCGCCCCCTTGGGCGGTCCTGTTGTTCCCGAGGTGTAAACCAGACAAGCCACGGCTTCCGGGTCGATTTCGTCGACCATCCGCGCCACCTCGTCCGGATTGTCCGCGAGCCTTCTCCTACCCATCTCGACGAAGTCGTCCCAATAGAGGAGCATCGGATCGTCGTACTGCACCACTCCTCGCGGCTCCAGGTAGATGATGTGCCGCAGGTTGGGCAGACTGTTCTTGACCAGCAGGGCCTTGTCGACCTGCTCTTGGTCCTCCGCCACCAAGACGACGGTCTCCGAGTGCCTCAACAGGTACTCCACCTCCGCGGCCGGGTTGGTCGGGTAGATCCCGACGCTGATCGCGCCGATCGCGATTGCGCCTAGCTCGCTGAACACCCAGGCTTTGCGGTTCTCAGAGTGGATGGCGACTTTGTCCTCGGGGCGCACGCCGAGCTCGAGAAGCGCGGCCCCGACGGTCTGGATCATCTCCCAATACCCGGCGTAGGTCGTCTCCTGCCAGATCCCGAGGTCCTTCTCCCTCAAAGCAACGAGGTCTGGTTGCTCCTCTGCAATCTGGCGCACCCGGGCCGGCAGCGACGAGATCGACAGCGGTACAGAGGGTGTTGCGGGGCGTTCACGAGTGACTGTCATCGAATTTCTCCTTTCATGCGGTCAGCTCCTCCCCCAGGTAGGCACGGATCACGTTCTCGTCAGCCTGAATCTCGGCCGGAGTGCCGGTGGCGATGTTGACGCCGAAGTCGAGGACCATTATTCGCTCGGCGATGTCCATGACGAGGCCCATGTCATGGTCAACAAGGATCATCGAGATGCCGAGCTCCTCGCGGATGTCGAGGATGAAGCGAGCCATGTCCTCGGTCTCCTCGAGGTTCATTCCGGCCACGGGCTCGTCCAGCAGTAGCAGTGACGGTTCCATCGCCATGGCTCGACCCAGCTCAACACGCTTCTGGATACCGTAGGGGAGCAGTGCAACCGGGTATCTCCGGTACTGCTCGATCTCCAAGAAGTCGATGATTTCTTCGACTCTCCTTCGGTTCTCGATTTCCTCCCTGCGCGCCTTGCCGAGCCAAATGGAGGCGGCCAGCCAGGAGGACGAAAACAGGTGGTGCCGGCCCAACATCAGGTTGTCGAGGACTGTCATGTTCCCGAACAGCTCGATGTTCTGGAAAGTCCGGGCCATCCCCGACTCGGCGATCTTGTACGGCTTCTTGCCGATGATGTCCTCGCCCTTGAATCGAATGTGTCCCCGGTCTGGCCGGTAGACGCCGTTGAGACAGTTGAAGATCGATGTCTTGCCGGCGCCGTTGGGGCCGATGATGGCGAAGAGCTCACCCTCGTCGACTGTGAAGCTGACTCCGTCGAGGGCGTTTATCCCGGCGAAGCTGAGGTGAACGTCGTCAAATTCGAGGATCAGCCCGCTCACGACAGCCACCTCTTCTTCCTCTTGTAGTGCTTGACGTCCCTGAACGACTTCCTCTTGCCGTCGTCCCCTGCGTGAAGCCCCAGATAGAACTCCCTGACGTCCTCATCTCTGAGCAAGCGATTGGAATCACCCTCCATGACGACCTTGCCGGTCTCGAGGATGTAGCCGCGGTCCGCGATGCTCAGGGCCATGGCTGCGTTCTGCTCGACCAGCAGCACCGCCGTCCCCTGCTTGTTGATGTCCACGATGATGTCACGTATCTGCTGGACGAGCAGCGGCGCAAGACCCAGTGAAGGCTCGTCGAGAAGGAGAACCTTGGGATCCGACATCAGGGCGCGGCCAATCGCCAGCATCTGTTGTTCGCCACCGGACAGATAGCCGGCCGTGGAGCGGAGCCTCTGTTTGAGAATCGGAAAAAGCTCCATCACCCGGTCGTGTGCCTCGGTGACCGTTTGGCGGTCGGTCACGGTGTAACTGCCCGTCTTCAGGTTCTCCTCGACTGTGAGCTCCGCGAAGATACGGCGCCCTTCGAGAACCTGAACGAGGCCCATCTCGACGATGTCTGCGGCGTCCGCCTTGTTTATGCGCTCGCCGTTGAGCTCGATCGTCCCCTTGGTGATCTTTCCCTCGTGGATGTCCAGGAGCCCGCTGATGGTCCGGAGGGTGGTGGTCTTGCCCGCGCCGTTCGCCCCCAAGAGGGCCACGATCGATCCAGCAGGCACCTCCAGCGATATGCCACGTAGCACGAGGATCACGTCGTTGTAGACGACCTCGAGATTCTTGACCGAGATGACAGGCTTCGCCTGCTCGGCTTCGGGGCGCACCTCGGACTTGACCTCCGAAGTCACTTAGGCCGGTCTCCTCATCACAACGTCGGGAGCCTAGAGCGGCAGCTCAGCCCTTGATATGAAAACGGAGGGCAGATCAGCTTCCCTGGCTCCATTCCGCACCGCCTGGCCAGTATTCCTTCTTCCATATCGGTGCTCTCCGCTTCAGCTCGTCAATGACAAAACGTGCCGTCTCGAAGGCGTCGGCACGGTGGGCCGAGGACACTGCAACGGCAACCGACGCTTCTTCCAACTCGACCACTCCTGAGCGGTGCTCTACGACGACCGAGAGAACGGGCCATTTTGAAAGAGCCTCCTCCACGACCTTTTCGATCTCCTGCTCCACCTTCTCCGGATACACCTCATACTCGAGATGGGTGACACCTTGCTTGCCCAACGAGTGATCCCTCACGGTTCCCAAGAACAAGACGGAGGCACCGGATCCAGGACGGCCAACCTCTTTGAGCAGGGATGAAGCGTCGATCGGGCGGTCACCGACCGACACCCTCACGGATTGCGAGAGGTCGTCCATAGAATCCCAAGCCTATGACGGATTTCGAGACGATGGTCCACGACCCTTCGCCTCCGGTCGATCGGCGACGACGGGTCGACCCGTGGACGCTTGTGCTCGGGATCCTCGGAGGCGTCTTGTTGGGGACCGGTGTGACATTCGCCATTCTCGGAGCGACCGGGGTCTTCCAGGAGCCTACGCCGCCCACAATCCCGCCACCGCCAGTGCTCGATGCGCCACCGCCCACCGGACCGCCACCAACTTTGAGCGACACCGTCACCGCCACCGACGTTGCCAGCCTGGTCATACCTTCCATCGTGGCCGTCGAGGTGAACAGCCTGCTGAGTCAGGGCAGCGGGAGCGGCGTTGTTTACGGGAGCGATGGCTACATCATCACCAACAACCATGTGATCGAAGGCACCAACCAGATCTCGGTGATCTTTGCTGATGGAGCGCGCTTTCCCGCCGAGCTCGTGGGAACCGACCCTGAGACCGACCTCGCGGTCCTCCTGGTAGACAGGCCCGACCTCGCACCGATCACCCTCGGCTCCTCCGACTCGCTTGTGATCGGAGAGCCGGCGATCGCGGTTGGCAACCCTCTCGGCCTGCGTGGAGGCCCCACCGTCACATCTGGAATAGTGAGTGCTCTCAATCGGACTCTGGGAGTCAACGGCGGCGACGCCCTCTACGGGCTCGTCCAGACCGACGCCCCTATCGCTCCGGGGTCCAGCGGTGGCGCCCTGGTGAACGCGCGCGGCGAGCTGATAGGGATTACCACCGCCATCGCGGTTTCTGATGTTGGTGCCGAGGGCCTCGGGTTTGCCGTGCCCGTTGACCTGGTGGTTGCGATTGCCAACGACCTCATCGTCCACGGTGAAATCAGGCACGCGCTGCTTGGGATCGCTGGAAGAACCGCCTGGGCGAGCCAGAACGGGGCCGAGTACCCGGCGGGCGTCGGAGTCACGGCACTCCCGGCCGCTTCGGCTTTCGAGGAAGCCGGGGGCCGGGTCAACGACGTGATCTATCAGATCGGGGACTTCGAAGTCACCACAATCGATGAGCTGCTTGCGGCGCTTCGTCGCATGCGGGCCGGTGACATCGTCGAGATCTTCGTTCTCAGGTCTGACGAAGACGTGACTCTTCTCGTTGAGCTCGACGAGCTGCGATGAGCGACGACCTGTTCTCCAAGCTGTTCGAGCTTTTCAACCAGCCGGGACCCGTCAACTGGAAGCTCGGCGCTGAGGTGGCCCGTCACCTCGCGGGTGAGAGGGAGCCCATCGAGCCCTGGGCCGCCGAGGAGTTCCGGGAATTGGCACGAGTTGCGGAGTACCGGCTGGAGGAGGTCTCACCCGTGAGAACGGTGCCGGCGTCGGACGTTATCCCGCTGGACTCTCGCTCCTGGGCCGAGAAGAACCTTGAGTTGTACGGGTCGTTGGTGGAGCCTTTCGCCTCCTCTATGGGTTCCGACGGACCGGCCGCGCCTTTCGTGGCCCAACTGGCGCCCGTCGTCGTTGGCCTTCAGGTCGGGTCATTGGTCGGATCAATGTCGGTCTGGGCAATGGCCGGTTTCGACGGAGGCCTGCCTCCTGATCGGCCGGGCCCCATGACTCTCATCGTTCCCAATATCGAGGCCCTGGAGGTGGAAGGTGTCGATCGTCGCGAGGTGCACCTCTGGGTCGTCACAAATGAAGCCGCCTTTCGCGCCATGTCGAGCGTGCCCTGGGTTCATGACCATCTGGACACCCTGCTATCCGACTACGCCGAAACGGCCAAGATCGATCCAACCAAGCTGAGCGGCTTGGTGCTGGGGGGAACCGACCCCGAATCAGTGGAGAGGGCGATTGCCGAGGCGGGCGGAATCGAGAACCTCGTTGGCGGTGAGGATGCCGAGGCCCCTAAAGCCGAGCTGGACGCATTCCTCGGCGCACTGACTGGATGTGCCCGGCTGCTCGCCAGGCGAGCAGCCGGAGAGTTGGCGCCAAACTTCGACCGCATCAGCGACGCCCGGGACGAGTCACGCCACGACGTGACTACCCAGCCGCAGATCGGGATCGGACCGGTCTCGGTCGAGGCGACGCAGCTCGGTGACGCATTCAATCAGGAGGTGGAGCGCAGATACGGTGACGACGCGCTCGAGACCCTCTGGTCGGACCCTTCTCGCATGCCCACCGCATCCGAACTCCGCGATCCCACCGCGTGGGCCGCCCGGGTCCTCCTCGACGGCTGGTCCTAGTCGGCAAACCTCAGGTAGTACACGGCCCCCACGGCCGCTAACTCTCTCAAGAAAGAAAAGCGCTTTGACGGCGTGTGATTCTTGAGAGCGTTTCCGCCCCTATAGGGCGCTACCTACCTGAGGTATGCAGAGGTCCGCGGAGGCCGTTAGCCGAAGAGGCGGCGCCAGAACCGGCCCAGCCAACCCGCGTCGTACGGCTCGGCCAGGCCGGAGAGGACCGCCTCGTGCATGTCGGGTGGAAGGTCGCCGATCAACGCCAGGCCGCCTGCCCGGGTCTCCCAGGTGTAGGTGACCTGACCGGCTGTGTACGACCGATGGTACGTGCCCGATTCGGCCTCGACCACCACGCCATCAGGAAGCTCAACCGCCACCGGGGTCTCAAACACGGCGAAGGAGAAGAAGCCGTCCGAGTAGTAAGCGAAACGGAACCCGTCCTCGTCTTCGTACAGGTCGAGGCGGTCAAAGCCCCCGATTTGCTCGGGAAGCCCCGTCTCGACATCGGTGGACAAGGTGAGAAGGGCCACGTCCTCGGATACCGCCAACGGACTCAAGGAGGGGGGCTCGGGGTCGATCGAGATGAATCGTCGCTGGCAATATGTGGTCCCGTCGGCAGCGAACGTGGTGGCGAGGACGAGAGCACCCGTCTCATCGTCGAAGACCAGCTCGGCGCGAAGGGTTCCGTCCCTCACCAGTCGGTAGGCCATGGCGTCGCGACCGAGAACAGATCTGGCGCCGAGATCCTCAACCACATAGAGAGGCTCCTGCTGGGTGCCGGCGCTGTCGACCTCGGCGGCGGCCACGACGCCGTCGTGTCGGGACAACGACCAACCGCCTGCGCCGGCCGCGACCTGGAGGTCGGCATCGATCGTGGAGCCGACGACCATGAGCCCCTCGACCTGCGCTATGCGGACAACAGCATCCCTTGCGCCATCCGGAGTCGAGCAGCTGATAGTCAAGTCGGCGACGTAGGAAGCATCGTGGCTCCTCTCCAGGAGCTCATCGAGATCCGTCGCCCACGCAACACCTGCGGGACCCAGCACGAGGGCGAGCACCGCGGCAATGACACGCCTCATCGCCCCACCTCTTCAAACTCCGGTGGCACCACCTTCGCGGGACCGAATGCGGGATCGAGTGACACCCTCGCGCCGAACCGGCTGCTCAAGTCGTCGACAGAGACCGTCTGTGGTTGCGGGGCGAACAAAGCAGCCGCAGCAATGACAAGTGCAACCACGGCTGCGGCCGCACCCACGAGGAAACCTGTGTTGCGCCGGAGCGGCACGATCACCGGATCGGCCTCCGGAACCAGACCGACGGGCAACTCGAGCACGGGAAGCGAGCGCACCATGGCACGAACCTGCTGGGTTTCCTCGAGCTCCTTGGCGCACTTGCCGCAACTGGAGAGGTGGTCAAGAAGCTGGGCCCTCTCGGCGCCGCTCAGCTCACCATCCAGATAACCGCTGATCATCTCGGAGGGATGGGTCACGTCAGGATCTCCCTCAGCATCTTCCGACCTCGATGAATCCGGCTTCTAACGGTGCCGATTGGAACCGCTGCAGCCTGGGCGATCTCCTCATAGGAGAGACCCACGACGTCGCAGAAGACGACAGCCTCTCTGAATTCGACAGGAAGCTCGAGGAGTGCCTTTTGGATGTCATCCCCGAGCGACATTGCCGCGTAGTCGACGTCTGCTCCCTCGGACACCGCGGCATCCCACCGATCGATTTCATCCGGAAGTGGAGCCGTGGGGCGGCGCTTTCGCTTACGGACCTCGTCGAGAAACGCGTTCCGGGTGATCCGCCACAGCCATCCCTCGAAGCTGCCTGGTTGGTAATTGGCCAGGCCACGGCGGACCCTGAGCAGCACCTCTTGAACGAGGTCGTTGGCGTCCGCAGCGTTACCGGTGAGGCGGTAGGCGAAGTTGTAGATCTTCCGTCCATAGACTCGCGCGACTTCTTCCCATGTGAGTGGGACGGACTCCACCATGGAGACCTACCTCAGAAACGGCGCAATGGGGCGCCTGGTTCCCGAACGCGACGACGGCGTTATGTGTCGGAGGCTCGAGGCGCGTCTGATGGCTCTTCTTCGCTCGCCTCCGCCGCTCCAGCTTCGATTCCCTTGCGGAATTCCTTGGCCGATGCGCCCAACGACCTGGCCAGCTGTGGGAGCTTTCTCGCCCCAAAGATGAGCAGCACGATCAGCAGAACTATCAGCCACTCTTGACCTCTGATCACAAAGATCCTCCTTCACCGGCCATGTTACCTCCTTACGAGCGATGGGCTCCCGGCTACCCCAACGCCATCGAGTCGATGAACCGCTGTATGCGCTCTCTCGTGATGAACCGGATCTTTGGCTGGTGCCTCTCTATCTCGTAGATCGAGAACGGGCTGTACTTGTCGCTGATGAGCATTCCGCGGTCTGCTCCCGAGGAGCCGAAGTCGGCGAGGAAGCGGCGGATCACCGGATCCCCAAGCTCGGGATGGTCTCCCTCTTCATATGCATCGGTCAAGATGTAGGTCGACACCCCGTCCTTCAATGCGACGTAGGAGCCCGGAGCCGAGTGCTCGGTTACCTGATAGCCAAACATCCTCAGGAGAGTCAGGACGAATTGAGGGCCTTCAGTCTCGTCGGGGTCATAACCGGCCGCCCTCAAGCCCCGCTCCAGTCCCTGGGGAAGCCGAACCTCCTTGCTCAGTGGAGGAAGCCTGTCACCTGGTACGTCGACTTTGGTCTCGTATAGGACCGAGTGGTCGTCGGCTCCGTCCTCGAACGGGCTGGCAAACGGATCTCGGGCAACCTTGCCCAAACCCAGGCCGGTGGGCGCCAGAGGCGGGGGAAGTTCGCCGGCGGACGGGAGCTTGGTTCGCCCCACCTCGCGTACCTCACCACGCCCCGCGAATGCAACGATCACCTCGACGTCTGCGATCGGGAGAGTGTGACGCTTCTCTCGCACGACCTCGACCGCCTCGTCGACCAAGAGATCGTGGAGCACTTCGTCCTCGTCCTCGGGCAAGGGCACATCGAAGGTGACAATCGCCTCATCCCCTTTCACGTGGAACTCGGCGACGGGAGCGCGGTGCCCGGTTTCCGCTTCAAAGAGGTCGCGGCTCGTCGAGAGGCCGAGCCCGGCGGCAGTACCCGTCTGGGCCTCTGCGGCCTTCATCTTCTGCTTCCTTGTGGAGAACAGATAGGCAACGACACCCACGACAACGACGAGGGCCAGAACGATCGCAACTATGTCCATAATTCGGCTTACCCCTCAACTCGGGTGGAAGATTGTACGTCCTCACATTCTGCCCGCTCGATTCAGGAGCGCTAATCGGGCAGGCCCGATGCCACATCGGTGAGGGTTTGGGCCAGAATCGAAGACATGGCATTTAGGTCGCACCTGGGTCGACGCCTCGACATGCGCCTTCCGTCGAACCGCGCCATTGTCGCCCTCACCCTCGTGATCGCGGCCGCCTCCGCTGTGGTCGTTTTGTCGGGAGGGGACCGGTCAATCCTGCTCGCTCCACTTCACACATTCGCACTCTGGGCCCTCCTTCGAGAGATCGACCCCGACCACAATGCCTCCGCTCTTCTCGCCGCGGCAGCGGGAGGGCTGTGGGTGATCAGCGGACTCAATTCCTCCGGGCTGACCGTCACTGCGGGCGTCGCCGTGGCGGCACGGGTAGCTGTGAGTTCCACCGGGCGTCGCCCGCTTCCGACGGACCTGTTCGGGTTGGTCGTCATCGCTGCGGTGGTCTCTCTATGGGGGACGGGATGGGTCGCAGGGTTCGCTATCGCAGTCGCAATCTATGTCGACCATCGGATGGCGGATGAGAAGAAGCCCGCAACGATCATCGTGGCAGCGATCGCCGGGCTTGTCGCAGCCGCTGTCGGCAGCCTGGTGACGAATCTGCCCGCCGATGCTCTGACGGTGATGCCGGAGATCATCCTTCCGACCGGGATCCTGGCCCTATTCGCGATCATCCGTGAGCCTGCGCCGCCGATTTCGGTGGTCGACTCCCGCCGGGGTGGAAAACTGAGTGTGAACAGGCTTCATGCCGCGCGTGGGATCGGTGCTGTGGCGATATTCGTCGCGACGCTGGTGGCCGGTCCCGAGAGTGCCGGCATGGTCCCCGCCGGGTTGGCCCTGGCGATTGCCCTCGTGTCCAACGAAGGTGAGCGGCGAAGCCGTTCGGTCTGATACAAGGCCCCGATACCCGAGGCCCCACGGTAGGTTGCGGTCATGTGTCGATCGATACACAGGCTGCGTGAAGGAGAAGTGCCGGCATCGGCAGAGGACATAGAGGCGGCCGCGCTGCAGTATGTCCGCAAGATCTCAGGGTTCACCAAGCCGGCTGATCACAACCGAGAGGTGTTCGACGCAGCGGTGACGGAGATCGCTCTTGCATCCCAGGCACTGCTGCATGGATTGCAGATCAGGGGAGCCAAGAGAGCCGGCTAGAGCCTCGTCCCCAAATGCATGGCCTCTGCTCTCTCCAGGGCGGCCGCTGCGGCGGCAACGTCCTGTGCCGCGATGCCCACGCTTTTGAACACGGTGGTCCTGGACCGATCCACATTCACGTCACCGACCAGAATCTCTCGGAGTGCGGTATCCGGCAAACGCCCCGCCTGGATCAAGTCTCCCGCTTCCGCCGCAGCCGCGTCGATGTCGTCAACCACCACGAACGCACCTTCGAGCAGGTTCGGCGGGAGCTCTGCCATGGCTGGTGTGAACGCTCCAACGGCATTGACATGTGCTCCGTCGCGTACCGCATCTCCGTCGAAGAGGGGAGACGTGGCCGGCGTGGCGCACGAGACGATGTCTGCTCCGGCTACAGCCTCATCGGGATCGCCAATCGCCCGGCCGCCGACCTGTTGTGCCAGGGATTCCGCCCGCTCACTCGATCGCGACCAGACCAGCACCTCCGACAGCTCACGAACTGCGCGCACGGCCTCGACCTGATCGCGTGCCATCGCTCCGGCACCCAACATGGCGAGCCTGGCCGGCTCTTCTGCGGCCATGAGGCTGGTGGCCAAACCGCAGACCGCACCCGTCCGTATCGCGGTCAGCGTCGGACCATCGACGATACCGACGGGCGAACCGTCGGCCCCGAAGACCGCAACGATCCCTGCCGGGCTGCCGGGAATGACAGATACGACTTTGACCCCGACCACATCATCGAGACGCCCAGGCATGACCAGCGATCCACCTACGAGGGTTCGCAGCGGTGTCTCTGACGAGCCCGAGAACGCTCGCACCATCGACTGGATGGCGAGGTCCATGGGCAGCGCCAGCCTGGTCTCATCCGCGTTGAGATGGAGCATCAGGCGAGCACGTGCTTCACATCTAGCTCGATGGGATCCCTGTCAACGGCGAAAAAACTCATCGGAACGTCTGTGTCGTATTCGGCGGACTGTCCGGTGATTGCCCGGGCAACCATCGACCCGATCGCGGGAGCGAGCTTGAACCCGTGGCCACTGAAGCCGTTGGCCACCCAAAAACCGTCCACCTCTGTTGGGCCCACGATGGGGTGGACATCCTCTCTGTTGATCGTGTACAACCCAGCGATCCCAGACACGCTCCCGCGGGCTTCGAGTGCCGGTACCCGATGATGGAACGCGGCCAGCTTCATCTGGGAAAACTCCACGTCAGGCGTTCTCTTGTAGTCGTCTGGATCCTCCACCACCTCTTCTTCGTCCTCGGCGAGCACCGACCCCACAAGCAGACTCTGACCCCCTGACTCGGGCCTGAAGTAGATCCCCGTGCTCGAGTCGGCGCCGGTCGGCAGGAGACCGAGATCGGTTGGCCACGATCGATACACGGTCTGGATGCGTGTCGGAGTCAGGCTCCACGTCAGGTCAGCGCCGGCAAAACGATTGATCACATTGCACCAGGGACCCGCAGCGTTGACAACGAGCTCAGCAGAGATCAACGAGCCGTCGGCGAGGTGGACACCGGTCACGGTCTCCCCGGACCTTGCGATGGCTGTCACAGTCGCACCGAACCTGACCTCCCCACCGTAAAGACGCGCACTCTCGATCAGGTCCTGGTTGGCCGCCACCGGGTCTACATATCCGCCGGTCGGCTCGAAGAGGAAGGCCTCACCATCTTTGCACTCGTGCGGAACCTGACCAGAAAGGTCGAACGGCTCGGAACACGTTGACAGCGCCGGAAACATCTCGTGAACCCCATCAGGTCCGAGAGCCTCCGCTTCGACACCTTGGGAGCGGAGCTTTGTCGCCGAAGCCGAGACCGCATCTCGGTCCTCCCCCATCATCCACAACACTCCGGTTGTGTGGAAACGGGCTCGCGCCTCAACCAGCCGCGTGAAATCCGGCCAGCTCCGGTAGGCCTGCTGTCCGTGGTGAGCCATGCGCACCACTTCGGGATGGGTGTAACGGCAGCGGCAGATGGACGACGAGGCACCAGTCGAGCCCGTGGCCGGACTGTTCCCCTTGTCCAGGGCGACGACCGTCACGCCTCGGGAAGCGAGCTGCTGGGTGATGGAGGCGCCGATGATTCCTGCACCGACGACGATGACGTCGGCTACGAGAGTCACGGAATCGAGACCCTGTAATCCCCCGTCTCGTCATCCCAGTTGAGGTCGATGAGGCCCCGACGCGCTGCAGCCCTGCAGAATTGGAGGAAGCCACCGTATCCGATCGTCTTTTCGCTGAACCCAGGCACTTTCTTGCGAAGCTGGTTCTTCAGCCCGGACAACGCGACTGGCTGCCCGTTCGCGGATAGATCTCCAACTACCGCCGTGAGAAGGTCAAACGCCTGCTTTTCGCCTCCGCCGGAGCTGGAGAACTGGACGACCGGATCACCCCTGCCTGGTCCTTCTGAGAGCTCGATCACGTCCCTCGACTCCAGGTCCCTCAAGAGCTCGCCAAAGGCGCGGAACCCATAGTCCGCCTCTGAGAAGGTCGAGTCTTTTCGGAGAAGTGCCCGTTTCAGTGACGATGCCAACACTTCCCCCTGACCGGAACGAAGCAAGCCACCGAGGGTCGTTGTGATCAAAGCGTCGAGATCAGGGGCCCCACCGTTTCCGTTGTCCTTTCCGTCGGCGGTCTCAGGACGCCTGGCGTCAACACCTTCGAGGTTGTCGTAGAACAAGAATTCGTCACACGCTGGAGGCAAGAGCCCCGACGTTGACCCTTTGACACCGACACCGATGACGCGCTTGTTCAACTCGCGGAGCTTGTGAACGAGCGGTGTGAAGTCCGAGTCTCCCGTCGCTATGACGAACGTCGTGACGTAGTCCCGCTCAAAGGCGAGCTCGATCGCATCAACAGCCATCTTGATATCGGCGGCGTTCTTGCGGACGACCCCCATACGCTGGGGGATCTCGATCAACTCCACATGAGACTTCGTCAGATTCTGGCGAGCCGAGTCGAACATCGACCAATCGGCATACGCCCTGCGGGAGACAACACGGCCCCTCTCGGCAAGAGCGTTGCTGATCGGCTCGAAGTCGAAGTCCATTCCTCCGAAAGCGTCGCGGGCGCCTATTGCCAGGTTTTCGAAGTCGACGAAAACTGCGATTCGTTCTTCTTCCATACGCTGAATGTAGCTGTCCGCCGGCCGCCGCCGTCTGCGGATGCCCTCGCCTGTGGCTCACCTAGTCTGACACCCCAGTCAGATGGCCGGCCAAAGGAGGAAGTGGCGGATGGCCAGCGAGCGGTCGGAATCGCCGTCAGTTCTACAACACCGCTCGCGAGACCTCCAGAGTCGTGCTTGGGCGGTCACGGCCATCTCGGGAATCCTTGTTTCGGGCCTCCTCGCGGTCCTCGGATTGGCTGTGGCTGACGGTCGGGCCGACGTCGCGATGGCCAGGTCCGCGGTTGACGCGTCGATCATCGGGGACGAGGCGCTGGCGACCCTTCTGGCACTGAACGCGGAGAGGGCTAGCGGCCTCCGGGCGGGTTTCACCAGGCACGCCGACGACATACGCGAGTTTCGGGAGCTCTGGGACGCGACCGATCGCAAGCTGATGGACTTTCAATTCGTCCTGGCGGCCAGAACCAGCTCCATCGCCGCCGAAGCCGCCGTCGAGTTCGGGGACTTCTTTCAGGCAGCATCAGCGCTGGACGACGTGCGACGAGCAACCATCGGGGAAACCGCCGAAGGTCAGTTCGCCACTTACGTCAGCGTCATCGAACCTCTTGTCGGAGGCATACAGCAAGTTCTCTCGGCAGAGGCAAGCCCCCAGTCAATACCAGAGCGGCGCGCCGTCTCCGCGCTGGTCGGCAGCCTGGATTCGCTCGAGCAGCGAGAGGCTGTTGTCGCAGGCGAGCTTGCATCCGAATCGGAAATCACAGAAGACGACCGAATTCGCATCGAGATCCTCAGCCAGGGCGCTCGCTCGGGCATGGCCGTCGCTGCAGCACTTGTCTCGAACGATCTGGTCGCTCGCGCCAGGTCCGGGTCCGAGGCGGAACAAGTCAATATGGCGATAGGGGCGATTGCCGAAGGAGACTCCGACCCCTACTCCGTCGCCGCCTGGTACGAGATCTCAGGAGCACAGAAGGCGCTTCTCGAGCAGGCGATCGTCGACCTGAGTGGGGCTGTGCGCAACCGAGCGCTCGAAATAGAGGACCGCGCCGGTTCTGAGCTCGTGATCCGTTGGATGGTCTTTGCTCTTCTCGCGGTCGGCGGAATTCTCGTCGCTGCGATAGCCATAAAGTCCAATCGTGCTCGGCTGCGGGCGCTGGCCGAGTACGGCGAGATTGCCACGGGACTTACCCGCTGGTTCCAGCCAGATCAGCTTCCTGAAGTCGAGGGCGTCGACATGGTCGTTCGATATCGCCCCAGTTCCGAGATGACCAGTGCCGGTGGCGACTGGTACGACTCGTTCTTGCTAGACGAACGCCGCCTCGCGCTCGTGATCGGTGACGTGGCCGGTCACGGGCCCAAGGCAACCTCGAACATGGCTGAGCTCCGGCATGTCTTGAGAGGTCAAGCCACCGCACGTCCTCTCACCCCTGCCCAACAGCTTCGGCTTCTAGACGAGACGACATCCGACGACGACATCTATGCGACGCTGATCTATGGAGTCCTGGATTTCGATTCAGGGCGGCTGGAATTCTCGCGAGCAGGGCATGTCCCCCTCTGCGTCGTTGGTTCGGACGGGTTGCTGCGAGTTGTGGAAGACGGCGCCGGACCACCGATCGGCGTCGACCGGGAAAGCCCGAGGACCAACGGAGTGGTGCAGCTCTCGGCTGGAGACGTCATCGCCATGATGACCGACGGGGTCGTCGAGAGGAGACACAAGGACATCGACAAAGGGCTTGCCCTTGTCGGGATGGCGATAGATCAGCCACTGTCCGGGCTCGACGAACTGGCGGATGTCTTGATGCCAACCCAATCCGACGAAGTCGGTGACGACATGGCTGTTCTGCTGGCGAGGTGGTCTCCAGAGCAGGGCCGGTCCCGAAGCCAGCTCGGAGGTGCTCGGCCCCGGACCGGGTGAGACACCCACCTCAGCTTGAAGGCGGCTGATCGCCCTCAGTGATCCTGAAAGGTGCGCAGTTCTATCTCGAACCAATCGATTACGCGGTCCGGACTGGCTTCAACCCCCCACTCATCGACCAACTGGTCAACAATGCGCAGTCCATAGCCCCGTGACGACTGGACGCGTTGGGGACGACTGTGCCGCGTCTCGTTGGTGTTCGGGTAGACGACCTCGAACCTGAGCTGATCACGGTTCTCGAGCATTCTGACCACGAGGCGCGAGCCGCCTGGCAGCCGACCGTGAACCACCACGTTGTTGATCAGTTCGCTGAGCACGTGCTTGACATCGTCGAGACGGGGATGACCGGGGATCCAGTCGGCAACGGTGGCACGCGCCTTCGCTGCCGCGTAGACATTGGTAGCAACGGCGAATTCCTTCATCGGACTATCTAACGGGCAGCCTCACAGACCGCGCTCCTGACTCCACCAAGGGAGATTACGCCGGCGACCTCTACGCGATGCGCCATTCATGCTGAATGACCGGCCGTGGCCCTCTCCCTTGGGTGGCTGGGGTATGCGGCGCGCTGGCCTGCCCGGCGGTAAGTCAGTGGGCGAGGTCGGTGGGGAATGGACGAGCACCCATCGTGTGCATGGGAGTCCGCACGCGGTACGTGATACTGCGATCGATCAGTCGGATCCCTCAATCTGAACCTCCTCATACGGCTTGTCCTCTGCGTGTACCCGCTATCGACATTCTCGAAACAGCATTCGCCCCACGGATCCGGGACGACCCAGGCGAGCTACTCGACAACTTCCGCGAACTGTCGGAGACACGACAGTTGGTGGTTTGATGCGCAGGGCTCTGGGGCAAGGGTCGGAGACCTCATAAGAGGCAGAAGAGACTCAAACGGAGGCCGGTGACAGATGCAACCCCTGAACCCAACTGACGCACAGAACCCGAGATCCGTCGAGACGCGGAAGGTCGAGACGGTGACCGACGACAGATTGACGGCTGTCGCCGAGCGGCCAACCAGTGGTCGGCCAACCGCCGGTTACTTGGTAGCGGGCCTGATCGCCGCGGTGCTCATCGCCGCAGCGCTCTTCATCTGGCAGAACACGACGGGCACAACCGCTGAGCAACCGGCCCGCAACCAGGTGGAGGCGGACGTTTCCGTGCCGATCGATCCCGTCGTCCCCGGACCCTGAGCTGCAACTTCGGTAGCGGCCTCCCCAAAAAGAGATGATGAGTGGCGGATCCAATCGGATCCGCCACTCATCTCTTTGGAAGCCCTCAGGGGACGAGCTTGACCGGGTACTCCCTGACGTCGATTTGCTCTCCGTTCTCGGCGGAGTACGTCCACACGATCAGAGCACCGACCTGGGCCTCGTCGACGGAATACGGGATCGTGAATTCGAATCCTCCCCAGCCTGTGCCGTTGTTGGTCATGGCCATTCCCTCGGCGATGATCAAACCGTCCGCGTCGGTGAGGGCGTACTGGAAGGTCGCCTCGAATACCGCACCAAAGCCAAGAACGCGAAGAGGGTTCTCGGCAACACCCCCGTAGATCGGGGTCTCGACCGAGATGGCTGCGGCGAATTCGAGGTAGTCCCAGATGCCCACCGGACGGCTCACGAGATCTCCGTCACCAATCTGAATGGCCACCGGAGCACCTTCCTGCATGAAGAGGACTTCGGCGACGCTGTCGAAGCGGCTGAGGGTGAACACGACCTGGGCAGCACGCTGCGCCACGGTCGCCGAGTCTTCGGTTGCCCCAAACTCTTTTGACAGATCGATAGTCGCGATGTCCTCGCTTATGGCCAACCCAAGGAGACGCACACCCGGAGGAATCGCTGAGCTGAGCGACGGAACACCGTCCCGCTCGGCCTTGGTGGGGCCGGCGAGCAATTGCTCGATAGCGGCCCGGGCGACAGCCCTGGTATGCGCCACCTCACGTGCAACAGGCACAACAAAGGGCCCGGTCCGGTTGGGGTGACCCGCCTCATCGATAAAGAAGTAGGGGGCAACCACGATGGATCGCGCCTCGGGCGCCTGGGTTGGCTGTGTCGTCGTTGAGCTACCGGGCGCTTCAGTTGTGCTGGTGGTCGCCTGAATCGTCGTCGATGTCGTGGGCAGGCGCGGACCATCGGTGGTAGGCGTCACCCAAGTGGTGCTTGGTGCGGTTGCCGTGGGCTGGGGCGGCGAGGCCGACACGTTGCCGCAGGCAACTATTGCGAGTGCTGTGAGCACGATTGCGATGCGTCGCATCGCAGGGTCCTTTCTCGAGGGTTCTGTCGCCGTTATGACGTAACCGGAGTTATCCACGGGTGACACTTGCAACGGCAATCCCACGCCGTCAGTTCCGGTGAACGAGGCTCAGCCCTGCGGCCGTACAATCCTCACTCGGACCTCTCTGGTCAGGCAGGCAGTCCACAAGTTCAAGCCCTCGTAGCTCAGGGGATAGAGCACCGGTTTCCTAAACCGGGTGTCCCAGGTTCGAATCCTGGCGAGGGCGCGATACCAGTGGCTTGGTAATCAAATGCGGTCTTCAGCCAAATTCGCGCCATCCACAGGTGTCAGTGGGTGAGACGTGTCAGGCCCGTGTCTGCGGCTCCGAGCAAGCGCTCCGAACCAGACAGCCGCCATAACTACGGTCGCACCGGCCACAGAGCGAAGGGTGAGTGGGACGCCACCCCAGACCGCATCCAGCATCAAGGTCACCAGCGGGAACAGCACAAAGGCATACGAAGTAGCCGATGCAGTCCATCTACGGAAGACGAGCAAAAACGCCACGAAGAGACCGACCGAGCCGAGGGTCGACAAATAGACGAGAGCCCAGAGCGGCCGCCCACCCGTGGGCACGACCCAGGACTCACCGGCCATCAGCGA
>JAWWBL010000018.1:0-25340 GCA_033720975.1 Acidimicrobiia bacterium
CTTCCCCCTCAGCGAACGGTTCGCGAGTTGGGCGCGGCTTTCACCATTTCACTACTACCTGGGAAGTGACCCACTGGTCAACGGCATGCACTGGGGCCACGCAGCGGTGCTCGCGGGCCTGTTCGCCATCCTGATCGTGGTGTCGATGCCTCTGTTCGAGCGGCGGGACGTGGTCAAGTGAAGGGGCACTGCCCTCAGGATGAAGCGACCTCCACCAGCCGGTCCCGATCGAGGATTCGGATGCTGCGGTAACCGGTCTCCACGACCCCCTGGCCGCGGAGGCGGCCGAGAGCCTCGTTGACCGACTGCCGGCTGACCCCGAGCAAAGCTGCAATCGTCGCCTGTGACAACGCCACCTCGCTACGACGCTCGGCCTCCTCTGCCAGCAAATCGGCCACCTGGGACAGCACGGTCTTGTGCATCAGCCTTATCACCCGACGCTGGGTGTCCTCCAGCTGACGCAGCCCGGCAACCAGCCAACGAAGGCACACGGCGGGGTGTTTGGTCAACTCGGGAAGCAGCCTGTCGCGGGGAAATCGGAACGCCCTCACGGCGTCGATCGCCTTTGCCGACGAGACGTAGGGCGTATCTCCAAACATCGCAATGTCCCCGAGCACCGAACCCGGTCCGACTCGTGTCACCACACGTCGGTCCTTGCCGGAGCCGCGGTACACCTCGACCTCGCCACGCTCCACGAGATAGGCGGCTTCGGCCGCCTCACCTTCCTTGAACAGGTGGGTTCCGGGGTACTTCGAGACCATCTCCCCGACGTCCCGAATGAGGTCGAGGTCCGCAGCGCTGAGTGGCGCATAGTCCGGGCGCCCGAACGACCGGGCGAGCCAGTCGAGGTGCTGCTGCTCGGACTTGGGATTGGCCATAGAGAAGCCAACCGACCTGTACTCGGGGTTCTTCCAGCGCGGTCAGCCCCGTCCTTCGGCTAGCCGCGCTGAGATAGGCGATCGGGCCAAGATGACCATGGCCGAGATCCCGGCCAGAGGACCCAGAGCGAGGACCGGAAAGGCCCATTGCCAGCTTGTCGCGTCGGCGATTGCCGGAGCGAGCCTTATGGTCACCAGTGTCAAGAGAAATCCAGACGCCGTTTGAAGGGTCAGCGCCGTTCCCCGGACCTCGTCACGGGCAGTCTCGGTGACCATCGCCGAAAACTGAGCGCTATCGGCAACCACGGTTGCCCCCCACAAGAGAAACAACGGAACGACGAGCCACGGCCCGGCGCCAAAGACAGCTGGGGTTGCCAATGCACAGGCGCCAGAGACGGCCATGGCAGATCCGGCGACCCTGGTGCGACCGAATCGATCCGCCAGGGCCCCCGCCCACCACGATCCGGGGCCGCCGATGGCGATGACCGCGAAAGTGAGGATGGCAACCGACCCATAGTCGGTGCCCGAAGCCGCCTCCGAAGCCAACAGGAACGTGGCCGTCCAGGTCCACATGGCGTACAACTCCCACATGTGGCCCAGGTATCCATATGTAGAGAGGCGTACCCCACGGTCGCGGACGACCATGGCGACCTGCCTCCAGCGGAACCTCTGTGTCGGAACCTCGAAGGGCCCATCACCCACTCGAAGCATCATCAATGCAGAGAGGGCAGTCAGCAGCGACGCCGCGATGATCACGCCTTCCCATTCCAGGCCGATACCCCTGATCAGATGGGGCGATGCCGAGCCCACCGTTAGAGCACCCACGAGCAGCCCAAGGGCCCGGCCTCGCCCATGCTCGAACCAGCCTGCTACCACCTTGAGGCCGGCCGGGTAGACACCCGCCAAGAACGCCCCCGTCAGAAATCGCAGCACCAGAGCCGCAGACACAGTGGAGCTGGTGACAAACAAGAGTCCCGCGTTGGCGAGCGCACCGGCGACAGCACTGGCGAAAAAGAGGGCCCTCGCACGCACGATGTCGGCGAGGTTCAGTATGGCCGACACCAAGGCGCCAACGACGAAGCCGAGCTGAATGGCCAGCGTGAGACCCGCTTCCTCGGAGGTAGTGAGACCCCACAGTGATCGGAGCTGGGGGGACACGGCAGTCGCCGAGAACCAAAGGCTCAGCGCAAGCAGCTGTGCGATCGCGATCGTTGCAAGGGCTCGGGCGGCCGCTCGTTTGGCGAGGGTCTGCTCTCCGTTCACAACCCGAGTGTCGTCAGGATCGCTCCCGTGGAGTTCGGGTCTATCACCGGGTCGTCGCCGTAACCCAATGCACTAAAGATGAGGAGGCCGACCGCGAAGATGGCCGCCGCGATTAGCAGCCCGATCAGCCAGGGCGCCATCTGCTTCTTTTCGACTGGTCCCGGACTCTCCTCAATCATTGGGTTATTGTCCTTCGAGCGCAGCCAAATGCGTTTCAATCGCCCCAGTATTTCGCGTCGGGCCAGAAAGTTCGGGCGTCCGACGGAAACGAGGTGAACCCGGGAAGCTGGGCCAGGACCTCCCCCGCCAATGGCCCCTCGAGACCGATCCCGGTCGCCGGGTCCCACACCGTTCCTGTCTCGATGTCAACGATCTGGCGCTCGTTCCTAATGAGCGTCAGCGTCTCATCACCCACCTGCCTCAAGAAGACCGCCCAACGATCGTCCACGACAGGATCGAGAACAACCGCTATAGGAACTCCGGCGATCACGTCGTTCGCCGGACCATGGTTGAAAAGCTCGGTGACCTCGTACACGCCCACCTCCGTTCCGAAGTCCACCACGATCGACATCGAACCGAGGCGGAACCTGGGCGATCGAGCCGGGGCGTCCAAGGCGAGGGTGTGAGGGTGTTGCTCTCTCCATGTTTGCCAGGAGGACAGCTGGACCGCCATGAGCTCAAGCCGCGCCCCAGTGCGCTCTCCGACTATCGCCTCACCCAGCGGCTGGCTCCATACTGTGCCGGTGTCGTGATCCCACCACGTCATCGCGTTCCCCCACAGGGCCCCTTGGTTCCCGAACACGAGAACCTCACCGTTCAGCTCTCGGCGATGGACCATCGCCGTCGCACAAAGCGGTCACCACGACACCAAGATCGGCGTACCCCCGATCCAATCGATCACCATCTCTCTCCGGTTGAGGAAGCTCACTGGATAGGCCTTTGCTTCCCCGTCGAGCTCGACACCGATGACCAAGACCTCGTCATCCCAGTCCGTGGAGGCAGCACTCTTGAAAGTCGGGTTGTAAACCGGGAGGATGGCGTCTCTCGCCAACAGCTGTCGAAACCCCGGAGGTGTCTGCTCACCTAGGCGAACCGGGTCGGGAACATCGGTTGGGACCTCAACTGGGCCGACGGCCACCTGGACCCGTTCTCCGGAGCCGATTGCCCAGATGGCCACGACAGCCAGGGCGACCACAACAAGAGTCAGGCCCACGCCTCTCATGCCGGAGGCAACGCCATCCCTGTCCGGCGTTAATCCGAAAGGTCGTGAGCACGACAGAGCCCCCGGGATTGTCCCAGGGGGCTTTGTCTATGTGAGGCGAACTGGACCGTTCAGGCCTCGAGCTCTGGGGCTCCCGCGTTGACCGCGATCTTGCGAGCCTTGGCCTTCTCCTGAAGCGGGATCGAGAGGGTGAGGACGCCGTTCTCGTACGACGCTTCTACCGAACCGGCGTCAAGCGAGTCGCCAAGGTAGAAGCGGCGGGAGAAGCGACCCACCGGCCGGCCGCGCACGACCTCGGTGCGATCATCGTCGGCCAGCTCCCTACGCTCCACCGACACCGTCAGGTGGTTCCGCTCGACTTCCACGTCAATCGCGTCGAGGCTGACACCGGGGGCGTCGATCTCGACGTAGTAGACGTCGTCTCTCATGTAGACGTCGGCCTCGAGGAATCGGCTCCTCGACTGCAGGGAGCCAGGGAAACCGAAGTCGAAGGGGTCGAATCTGTTGAGCATCATGTTCTGTTGCCTCCTGTAGACATGTATGACTACTCATGCATTATGCATCATGAAATCTGATATGTCAAATATCAGGTTTCCTGTTGGTAGCATGTGGCTCGGCATTGTTTTACCCTACGGCCGATGGCGAAGAAGACAACCATCGGTTGGCGGGAATGGGTACAGCTACCCGACCTCGGTATCGGCGAGATCAAGGCCAAGGTGGACACAGGGGCAGACAACTCATCGCTTCACGCGTTCAACATCGAGAGGTTCGAGGTTGAAGACGAGCCGTATGTCCGCTTCGAGATCCACCCCCACCAACGCAAGCGGAAGCCAAGCGTCGAGTGCGAGGCGCCGGTGGTCGGTGAGAAGAAGGTGAAGAACCCGGGCGGGAGGACCGAGTTGCGACCGGTGATCCGCACCACGCTGGTCGTAGCCGGGATCGAGCTCGACGCCAACGTCAACCTGACGACCCGTGACGAGATGACCTTTCGAATGCTCTTGGGAAGACGAACACTACGGAAGCTGTTCGTAGTCGACCCCGGGCGAAGCTACATAGGAGAGCGCCCGACCAGAATGAACTCATCATGAAAATCGCCATCCTGTCCAGAAACGCCGGGCTCTACTCCACGGCTCGCCTCAAAGAAGCGGCTGCCGAGCGGGGGCACGATGTGAGCGTCGTCGACTATCTCCGCTGTTACATGGACAT
Organism: Acidimicrobiia bacterium; assembly: GCA_033720975.1. Lineage (GTDB taxonomy): Bacteria > Actinomycetota > Acidimicrobiia > Spongiisociales > ZC4RG35 > JAWWBL01. Next base: position 4,570 of record JAWWBL010000018.1, read on the forward strand.
CACGGCGCGGCGCCCCAAAGTTCTCTTTCGTGGCGACGAGGTCGAAGCTCACGCGGTCATCCCGCGCATCGGCGCGACCTACACCTTCTATGGGGCAGCAGTGGTGCGGCAGTTCGAGATGGCCGACGTATACGCCCTCAACACCTCGGACGGAATAAGCCGCTCCCGCGACAAACTGCGCTCCCTCCAGATCTTGTCACGCTCCGGAGTGGGGCTACCGACCACCAGTTTTGCCCATGCCACCCAGGACATTGCGGGATTGCTCGACGTCGTGGGTGGTCCGCCGGTGGTGGTCAAGCTGCTCGAGGGCACCCAAGGAATCGGGGTCGTGCTCGCCGAGACCCGTAAGGCCGCGGAGTCGGTCATATCGGCATTCCGCCAGTTGGATGCCAACTTCCTTGTTCAGGATTTCATCAAGGAGGCGGAGGGCGCCGACATCCGGGCCTTCGTGGTTGGCGACAGTGTCGTAGCGGCAATGAGACGACAGGGGGCACCCGGGGACTTCCGATCCAACCTGCACCGGGGAGGCAAGGCTGAGATGGTCGAGCTCACCGAAGAAGAAACGGCAACCGCTCTCCAGTCCGCCAAGGCGATGGGGCTCTCGGTCGCAGGTGTCGATCTTCTCCAGTCGAAAGGAGGCCCGATGGTGCTCGAAGTGAACTCATCGCCGGGACTGGAGGGGATAGAAGCCGCGAGCAACGTCGACATCGCCGGGCTGATCATCGCGCACATCGAAGAGAACGTGAGTGGCTGAGACCGCTCGCAACGAGAAGATCACCGTGGGCGGGGTCACCGTCCTACCCGGCCGGAAGCAGCGAATGGAGCTCCCTTTCGCGAAGGTGCCCACCGGGGCCGAGGAGTCGCTGCCCGTGGCGGTGATCAACGGACGCTCGAAGGGCCCCCACGTTTGGCTCTCAGCGGCGATTCACGGCGACGAGCTGAACGGCATCGAAATCGTTCGCAGAGTCATCCGGGAGTTGGACGCCAAGAGTCTCCGGGGTGCGGTGATAGCCGTTCCGATAGTCAATCCCCTTGGATTCGTCATCGAATCCAGATATCTGCCCGACCGGCGAGACCTCAATCGGTCATTTCCGGGATCGGCGCGCGGCTCCACAGCGGCCCGGCTGGCCCATCTCTTCATGACCCAGATCGTCGGACAGTGCTCTGTCGGGCTCGACTTTCACACCGCCTCCAACCATCGAACCAACTATCCCCAGACGAGAGGGAACCTCGACGACGAGACGACTCTGAAGCTGGCCAAGTCATTTGCGGCGTCCTTTTCCATTCACTCCAGCCCCCGTCGGGGCTCGCTCCGCCAGGCTGCCACCCGTCACGGTGCAGCAGTCCTCACGTATGAGGGCGGAGAGGCCCACCGCTTCGATGGTGACGTGATCGATGCAGGCGTCATCGGAACCCTGCGCACCCTGCGTCGGCTCGGCATGATCGACGTCCGCTTGCCCCGTGCTCGTCCGAGCCGGGTGATCCGACGCACGACATGGGTGCGGGCGCGCCGGGGCGGGCTGGTGGAGGTCTTGGTGAACCTCGGCGACGCGGTTGAGAAAGGCCAGCCTATCGCTTTGATTTCCGACGCGTTTGGGGTTCGCCCGACGACCGTCAAGGCAAGCGAGACCGGTTGGGTCATCGCCAAGTCGCTACGTCCGCTGGTCCATTCTGGTGACGCCCTGGTCCACATCGGAGCCGCCGCCGGACCGGACCGCGACGACCCTGCCGAGAGGCGTTGAGGGGATCAGCTAGCCCTGCGGGTCTCCTCCAGCCAGATCCTCCTGAGGCCTCGCCGCTCTCGGGCCGTGTGGCCACCCCAGATCCCCTCAGTCTGGTTGGTCTCTATGGCCCAAGTGAGACATTCATCGGCGACCGGGCAGCCGGAACACACGGCCTTGGCCCGGAAAACCGCAGCCAAATCGTCTTTGTCAGGGAAGAAGTCAACCGAGCGGTCGACATCGAGGCAGGCAGCGGCCTCTCTCCACGGGGTAACAGTCAAGTCAATCACAACGCCCTCGAATCATTGGCGAAACCTGGTAAACGCAGCCTCAAGCGAATTCGTTCCCTCTTTATCCGGGGGGCGGGTTGTGACATCACCTAGGGGTAGGTGAAATCGGCTCCTGGCTCGAGGCGCGAGAGCTCCGCCCGGGCCACTGAGACCTTGTGGACCTCATCTGGCCCATCGGCAATCCTCAACCACCGGCCCATCGAATAGAGCTGGGCAATGGGCCAGTCCTCGGTGAAACCGGCCGCACCGAACAACTGCATCGCCCGGTCGGCGACAAAGGTGAGCAACTCGGGAGCCACGACCTTGATGGCGGCGATCTCGGTCCTCGCCGCCTTGGTCCCGACATTGTCGATCATCCAGGCCGTCTTGAGCACGAGAAGGCGGGCCTGCTCGATGCGTATCCTGGCGTCGGCAATCCATTCGCGAACGACGCCCTGCTCGGACAGGGGCTTTCCGAAACTGACCCGTGATTGGGAGCGCTGGATCATCAGATCCAGGCACCTCTCTGCGGCTCCAATGGCCCTCATGCAGTGGTGTATCCGCCCCGGGCCGAGCCTGGCCTGGGCGATGGCGAAGCCGCTGCCCTCGTCTCCCAGGAGATTGCTCACCGGCACGCGAACGCCCTCGAAGTTGACTTGAGGATGTCCGCCACGGTCGTGATAGCCGAACACCGCCGGGTCGCGCTCGACGACGACGCCTTGGGCGTCGAGGGGGACGATCACCATCGACTGTCGACGGTGTCGAGGGGCATCCGGGTTGGTGACCCCCATCACGATCGACATTCGGCATCGGGGTGAAGCTGCACCCGAGCTAAACCACTTGCGGCCGGTGATGACGTACTCGTCACCTTCCCTTTCGATCCTGGTTCGTATGTTGGTGGCGTCTGAGCTGGCAACGTCGGGCTCGGTCATCGAGAAACAGGAGCGAATCTCACCGGCGCGCAGCGGCTCCAGCCAAGTCTCCTGCTGCTCGGGAGTGCCGAACATGTGGAGGATCTCCATGTTCCCTGTGTCAGGGGCCGAGCAGTTCAGCGCTTCCGGAGCTATAGCCGGACTGCGCCCAGTGATCTCAGCCAGCGGGGCGTATTCGAGGACGGTCAACCCGCCCCCCACCTCGTCATCGGGGAGAAACAAGTTCCACAAACCCCTTTCTCTGGCTGCCGACTTGAGATCCTCGATCACCTGCGGATGGTGATGAGGGTCATCGGCGAGAGCCATCTGCTCGCGATAAACGGCTTCGGCCGGGTAGATGTCACTGTCCATGAACTCGAGGAGGTTCTGCCTGAACTCCTCGACCTTCGGGGAATACGCAAAGTTCATCGGCCCTGACGGTAGCGACCGTCGAGCAACCGGTTTCGGCCTGGGCAAACGCGTCGACGGCATGGGTACGCTCGACACATGCATGATGACCTGAGAACCGCCGTTGCGGCCGACATGCCCCGTCTCAAGCAACTGCTGGCCGACCTCGTGCGCATGGAGTCGGTGAGCGCCGAGGGGCACGATCCCGCCAAGGTGAGAAGCACCGGCGAGGCGCTGGTGGGGATGCTCACAGATTGGGGATATGACCACGCGCAGCTGCTCGAGAGCTCTTCGGGGCACCCGGCCGTCTTCGCAGAGAAACCGGCGCCCCCGGGAGCGCCAACGCTGCTGCTCTACGCCCATTACGACGTCCAGCCGCCCGGTCCGATAGAAGCGTGGGAGACGGGACCGTTCGAACCATTCGAGAAGGACGGGAGGCTCTACGGAAGAGGCGCCAGCGACGACAAGGCCGGCGTGGTCATGCACATCGGAGCAGTTGCGGCCCACGGCGCCGATCTGCCGGTCGGGGTCCAGATCTTCTTGGAGGGGGAGGAGGAGGCGGGCTCTCAAGGGTTGGACGAGATACTCGAGAAGCACCGACATCTGTTGAAGCCGGACGTGATCGTGATCGGTGACGGTGGCAATTGGTCGGTCGGTGTTCCGGCACTCCTCACCCGGCTGCGCGGGCTCGCCGCGGTGAAAATCGAGCTGCGGACGTTGGCGTCGGCGGTTCACTCCGGACAATACGGGGGCGTCGTCCCCGACGCTCTGACCGCTCTAGTCCATTTGCTCGCCAGCCTGCACAACGAGGACGGAACTGTTGCCATACCCGGATTGGTCAATGAGGAGTTCGACACTCCTCTAGATATCTCCGAAGAGTTGGTGAGGACACAGACCGGAGCCGTTGAAGGGCTCGACTTGATCGGTGAAGGCTCACTGGCCTCCCGAGTGTGGTCGAGACCTGCAATCTCGACATTGGCCATCGACGCACCACCCGTATCGGAGGCGATCAACCAGTTGGTACCGGTGGCCCGGGCCAAGGTATCGATGAGGGTCCCACCAGGGCAGGACGCCAAAGAAGCCTTGGCGGTGTTGAAGGCGCACCTCGAAGCAAACGTGCCCTGGGGTGCCGAATTGTCTTTCCTCTTCGAGGAGAGTGGGGAAGCGACAACACTCGACACCGACAACTTTGCGGTGGCCGCATGGGCTGACGCCTTCCGTGAGGCATACGGAGTGGACCATGTCGAGATGGGAGCCGGGGGATCGATCCCGTTCATCGCCACATTCGAGGAGATGTTCCCCCGGGCCCCGATTCTGGTGAAAGGCTGCGGTGACCCGACGAGTGCGGTGCACGCGCCGAACGAGAGCCAGGACCTGGGGGACCTGGAGAAGGCAACTCTCTCGGAGGCGATCGCGTTCCGTTTGCTCGCGGACGCGAGCTGAAGGTCGGGTGCCCCTCGTCGGGCCTACTCCACTGCGCTGCATAGCGTCGGTGTCAGCCCCACCCGGTGCAGCCTAAACGAGCAGAGCCGGGTCCCAACTCGACCGCGCTGCATAGCGCCGCTCTCAGCCCCACACGGTGCAGCCCAAACGAGCAGACGAACACGTCTTAGCGGGCTACGTCGAACCCAACCTGACGCCAGGCCTCGTAGACGACCAGCGCCACCGCGTTGGACAGGTTGATCGACCGCACCCCGGGAACCATGGGGATGCGGAGCCGGGCGTCGATCCACGGCATCGCCTTGGCCTCGGCGGGCAACCCCACAGATTCCGGTCCGAACACCAGAGCATCGCCCGCGCGAAACTCGATGTCCGTGTAGACGATGTCAGCGTCGACGGTCAACGCGTAAACCCTCGAGGGAGCAATCGCACTGTGCCAGGCGTCGAGGTTCGGATGCACCGACACCGTCGCCTTGTCCCGGTAGTCCATCCCGGCTCGCCGAAGCCTGGCATCGTCCATCTCGAACCCCAGCGGCTCGATGAGGTGAAGGCTGCACCCGGTCACCGCAGCCAGCCGCATCACGTTGCCGGTGTTGGGCGGTATCTCGGGGCTGTAGAGGACGATCTGAAACATCAGCGGACGTCGAAGAGCCGGAGGTCGGTGTCCTCGGCCTCGCGAAGCCCGTCGTAGTCGACCTCGATGGCCTCGATCCCGCGGGCATCGGCGAGCACCCGTGCCTGGGGTGAGATCGACTGCGCAGCCAGTATCCCGCGCACCGGCGCCAGCCGCGAGTCGTTGTTCAACCGCTCCATGTAGCGGCTGAGCTGCTCGACACCGTCGATCTCGCCTTTTCTCTTGACCTCCACCGCAACGACTGCGCCTGCGGCGTCGGAGCAAAGGAGGTCGACCGGCCCTATGTCGGTCGGGTACTCGCGCCGGAGAAGGCTCAGCCCTTCCTCGAGGACCCAGGGCCTCGCGGCCAAGAGCTCCTGAAGATGAGCCTCGACCCCGTCTTTCACCAGCCCGGGATCCTCCCCGAGGTGATGGGTCACATCCTCGAACACCTCATGAATGGTGATCTCGAGCACCTCACCCTTGCCGTTGGTCACCACCCACTTGTCGTCCTGGATCTCCAAGACGTTCGGCGCCACCATCCAGTTGAGTGGTTTGGAGGCATTGCCATCTGAGTGAATGGCCAGCGTCCCGTCCTCTTTGACCATGATCAGACGGGTTGCCTCAGGAAGGTGGGCAGTGAGCCGGCCGGAGTAGTCAACCGTGCAGCGGGCGATGACGAGTCTCACCGGTTGGCGAGGGTACTCCCCGCAGGTATGCGGTTTGCGATGAGGACGCACGCCGCCAACAGCGTTGCAGCTCCTACCCAGCCGGGCACGTAGCTACCGAGAACATCGACCGATAGGCCCATCGCCGGTGCGCCACCAGCCACACCGAGCAGGAACCCAAGTAGAACCAGACCGGTTGACCGCCCCACCATGCCTTCGGGCGCGAAGTCCATGACTGCCACCATCCCCACCGCGTTCCATGCGATCGTCCCCAAGCCGAGGAACACCGCCGCAGGGACCAGCACCCAACTGCCCACCAGATCGAGAGCCGCCGCGGTCAGCAAAGCTGTGGACACCACAGAGAGCACGGCTAGGAGGCGCAGTGTCGCGCCGTGGCCCAGGCGCCGCTCGGAGAGGTGAGGCCAAGTGATCCGAGCACCGATCCCGATGATGCCGACCGCGGCGATGAGCGCCCCGGCCGCCGGACCGGTCCAGAGCTGGTCCTCCTCAGCGAACAAGGGGAGGAAGCCGAAAATCGCCCAGGTCGCCAGACCGGCCAAGAACCCGTAGATCGCAATCCATCGGACGGAGGTAGGGAGTCTCGCGCCCGGCCGCTCGGCAAGGTTCTCCGCTCCATGAACGTCATCACGGCCGAGCGTTCCCAGAGCCCCAGCCACAGGAATGGCTACGAAAATCGCGACTGCAACCCTCCAGTTCCAAATGTCGGCGAACACCGGCAGAAGCAGGCCGCCCAGAAAGGTCCCCATCTGCACGCCCGACTGCTTGATACCGGTGAGGATTCCCCGGGAGCCGGCGGGCAGGTTGTCCACGATCAGCGAGTTGGTCGAGGGGTTCCCCCAGCCATTGGCGATCCCAGTGGCGAGTGCTGCCCCAACCAGAATCACGTAGTTCGGTGCCGCGGCGACCATCGATAGCGTGGCGGCTCCTATCAACAGGGCCCAACGGACTGACCGCACCGAACCTACGGAGTCGGTCAACTTCCCGAAGTAGGGGGAGAGCAGGGCGCCTACCAGGGCTGTGGCAGTGACGAGAAGCCCGATCTGTGCCCTTGTGACGCCAAGATCGTCGATGAGGTCGGCCGCCAGGACGGAGAACACGATGATCGGAAACGTCGCGATGGTCATCGTGGCGGCTGTGACGGCACCAAGCGAAGCGCGGGAGAAGGAACGCATCAGCGCAAGCTAATGCCGGTGGTTCTCGATGGTCAGCCCAGAGTGGCGGGGTCCCGGGTGGGCCGGGAGAAAACGAACCAGACGCCGTAGGCGCCAACGGCAGCCAGGATGACACGCACCACGGTCTCCTCGGTGAGGAAAACCGCCGACAGGGTGAGGGAAAGGACGAGGCCGATCACTGCCCTCCATTTCGCCTTTGTGGTCAGGCCGTAATCGCGGTACCCCTTGATGATGCGTCCGAACACCCTGTGATTGAGCATCCAGTTGTACATCCTGTCCGACGACATCGAGAAGAAGAACGCCGCCAACAGCACCAAGTCGAAGGTGGGGATGAGCGGCAGCCAGCTGAAGGCAAGACCGAGGAGGCTCAGCATCCCGAGAAGGAAGAAAAGCGCTCTCAGGAGTGGATTTCTCTTCTTGGCCGAGGTCGGAGCATTCACCACTGTCGACACCAGGGCGAAGTTACCGGAACGGTTGCTGACTGCGAGTCGGTAAACAGAACCGACTACCTTCACCCCGCACGGAGGGAATTGGAGCCGATGCCAATCGTCACACCTGAGAAGTACAGAGCGATGTACGACGCGGCCCGCGAAGGCGGCTTCGCTTATCCAGCAATCAACGTGACCTCGTCTTCGACCGTCCTCGCCGCCTTGGAGGGATTCTCCGAAGCGGGCTCCGACGGAATCATCCAGGTCTCTTTTGGCGCCGGTGAGTTCGCATCCGGGCAGTCGAACAAGGACATGGCGTTGGGGGCCAGGGCACTGGCCGAGTTCGCTTACGTGGTGGCCCCTCAATACCCGACCAACATCGCCCTCCACACCGATCACTGCCCCGCTGACCGCGTCGACGGCTTCATAAGGCCTTTGCTGGATATGAGCAGAGAGCGCAAGGCCAATGGTCAGGGCCCCCTGTTCCAAAGCCATATGCTCGACGCCTCCGCGCTCCCGATGGAGGAGAACCTCGCTCTAGCCGACGAGCTGCTGAGCCTGTGCGCCGACCTCGACATCATCCTCGAGCTCGAAATCGGGATCGTTGGAGGTGTCGAGGACACGATCGACCACGAGGACGTGGACAAATCGAAGTTGTACACATCGCCGCAGGACATGGTCCGGGTGTCGGAAGTGCTCGGGACGTTCGATCGGGGGCGATACACACTCGCTGCCGTCTTCGGCAACGTCCATGGCGTCTACAAGCCAGGCGCGGTCCAACTCGACCCCAAGATCCTCCGGGACGGCCAGGCGGCGGTTGAAGCGCGGTTTGGAGCCGATGCCAGGCATTACCTGGTGTTTCATGGCGGAAGTGGCTCCTCGCTCGAAGAGATCCATGAAGCGATCTCGTACGGCGTCGTCAAGATGAACATCGACACGGACTGCCAGTACGCATACACGCGCCCGATCGTCGATCACATGCTCACCAACTACGACGGGGTCTTGAAAGTTGATGAGGACGTAGGCAACAAGAAGGTTTACGACCCGAGGTCGTACATGAAGAAGGCGGAGACATCGATGGCGGGTCGCGTCGTGGAGGCCTGCCAGGCATTGATGTCGGCGGGCAAGACCATCGGCTGACATGGATAGACGTCATACGACCTGGGCCAGCTCCGAGCGGTTCGTGCCAAAGCGATTCATCCGTCCACTTGCCCGATTCACGTCGATTGAGGCTTCATCCGGAATCGTCCTGCTGGCAGCTGCCATCGCCGCCATCATCTGGGCCAACAGCGCCTACGCCGACTCTTACTTCTCGCTGCTCAACCAACACATAACCTTTGACTTCTTCGGGCTCCATTTCGACGAGTCGATCCAGCATTTCGTCAACGACGGGCTGATGGTCATCTTCTTCTTCGTCGTGGGGCTCGAGATCAAGAGGGAGCTGGTGCTCGGGGAGCTCAAGGACCCCAAGGCCGCAGCATTGCCAGTGATGGCTGCTCTCGGAGGCATGCTGTTTCCGGCCCTGATTTTCCTCGCCTTCACCCTCGGGGATGGCGGCGAGGTAGTGCGCGGCTGGGGAATCCCGATGGCGACCGACATCGCCTTTGCCCTCGGGGTCGTGGCCCTACTCGGCTCGAAAGTCCCCACCGGAGCCAAGTTGTTTCTTCTCGCGGTCGCAATCGCAGATGACATCGGGGCCATCGCAGTGATCGCGCTCTTCTACACGAGCGACCTGGACGGCGCTTATCTGAGTGCCGCCATCGCCGGGCTCATCCTGGTGTGGATTGCGTCGAAGGTGAACGTCCGGGCCATGACGTTCTACGTCCCCATGGGCGTTCTGATCTGGTTCTTCATGCTCGAGTCGGGAGTCCACGCCACCCTCGCCGGTGTGGCGCTCGGCTTCCTCACGCCGGCACGTCCCTACTACACACCAACGGAGTTCGAAGAGAGGAGCCGGGCGATCTTGAACTCGTATCCGGTCACCGAGGGAGCCGAGGGCCAGGAGCACTCCGACCACGAGGCCCTGTTGCTCTCCGAGATCGCCAACGAATCGGTGTCGCCGCTGAACCGGCTCGAGCATGCTCTCACCCCGTGGAGCTCGTATGTGATTGTCCCCATATTCGCCCTCGCCAACGCGGGCGTTGACTTCTCGACTATTTCGTTTTCGGAGGCTGCCACGTCGAGCGTGGCGCTTGGCGTGGCCGCCGGGCTGGTCTTCGGGAAGATCGTGGGGATCTCATCATTTGCCTTCGCCGCCGTGAAGCTCAACGCCGGAAAACTCCCCCGCGGCACAGGGTGGGGTCATGTCGTGGGGTTGGCCGCCACCGCGGGGATAGGTTTCACGGTGTCTCTGTTCGTCACCGGCCTGGCTTTCGACGACCCTCACATCACCGACCTAGCCAAGGCCGGGATATTTACCGGCTCACTGATCGCGGGAGTGGCTGGAGCGCTGCTTCTGGCAAGGGCGCGGCCTCCTTCGGAGCTGTGACACAGCTACCCGAGACGATCACATGCGTGGACTGTGGCGGCACCGCTCACCTCATCAGCTTCCTGCCGGTGGACGAGGAGCCGGAGCCGGAGACACCCGTCGCCTATCGATGCTCGGATTGCTTGGAGCGGTTCGACGTCATCTTCGACAGCGACAACGACTGATCGGTCACGCCCAGCGGTGGACCCTTATGGCGGTGGGGTCGAAGCCCAGTCGATTGCAGAATTCGTGAAACAACTCGCGAGGGACGCCCTTCCACTCGAGGTCATCGAGGCTCTCTCCAATCGGCACGTCGAGACGGAGTGTGGTCAGCTCCCGATAGAGCAACGCTTCCTCCTGTCTCTCACGCAGAGTTGCTGCCAGCTTCTCCGCGCTCCGAACGTTCACACCCCAATCACTGGCATCGGGCGGGATCATCTCAAGACGGGGATATCTAGCCAGAACGGAGGAGGCCGACTTCTTTCCCCACCCGGGAAGTCCGGGGATGCCATCCGCCGAGTCGCCCACGAGCGCCAGGTAGTCGGGGATCGACTCGGGCCGAACCCCAAACTTCTCGACCACGCCGTCCTCGTCGACGATGGCCTGCTCGCGCCGGTTGTAGGACACGATTCGGTCACCCACTATGACCTGGCTCATGTCCTTGTCGGGGCTGACGATCACAACCTGATCGACGTCCTCGACCCAACGAATAGCGGCAGCGGCTAGCGCGTCGTCGGCCTCGAACTCGATGTTGCGCCACACGACCACTCCTATCGCTTCCATTGCCTCTTCTGCCAGCGGAAACTGAGCCAGGAGCTCGGGTTCCATACCTGCCGAAGACTTGTACCCGTCGAACATGTCGTTTCGGAAAGATTCGATCACGGTGTCGAAACTGGCAGCAAGGTGGGTCACACCAGGTTCGCGGAGAAGGGCGAGGGTCGACTCGAGGATGCCAAGCGTCCCCCTGATGTCAGCCCCGTCCGGGCCGGACACGGTGTCGCGACGGCCGTAGTGGGCCCGGAACAACTCGTAGGTACCATCGAGGAGGTGGAGACGCACGAGACCGATCCTACGGCCTACACCGATCCCTGGGACCGCGTCAGCGGTGATGTCGCGGAGCTGAGAGCCCGGCTCAAAGAGACCTATAGGGAGGCGGCGGGAGACCAGGGACCGTCCGAAGATGACATCCGGGACGCCTTTTCGACCTTGGCCGGCGCATGGTCCCAAATGGCCTCATCGGTGGCGTCAGCGCTCAAGGACCCCGAGGTGCGGGAGCAACTCAAGAGCGCGGCGGGCTCCATTGCCTCCGCGCTTGGGCGGACGATAAGTGAGCTCGGATCCGAGCTCGACCACACATCAGAAGAGGAGTAGCCGCCAGGCGACCGCCTCCAGCTGTGGTGGAATGCGGCGATGAACCCTCTCATTCGCGTCCCCGAGCTGGCCGGGCGACTCGACGAACTCAAGCTGTTCGACGTCCGATGGTCGTTGACCGAGCCGGGTCACGGTTTGGCCGCCTACCGGGACGGGCACATCCCGGGTGCGGTTTTCGTGGATCTGGACCACGACTTGTCGGCGCCTACGGGTGCGGGCAGGCATCCGCTCCCCGATGTGGGGGCCTTCGCCGGAACCCTGGGAAGGCTGGGGGTTTCGCCCGACGATGAAGTCGTCGTGTATGACGACGTAGGCGGAACAATCGCGGCGCGTATGTGGTGGATGCTCCGAGCCATCGGCCACGGGGCGTCGCGGGTGCTCGACGGTGGGTTGTCGTCATGGGTGCAAGCAGGAGAGCCTCTCGAATCCGGGGAACGGATTCCGTCACCGGTCGATTACCCGACCCCGAACCGATTCGCTGGTGTGGTCACGGTGGATCAGTTGGAGGGCAGGACCGTCATCGATGCCCGGGCTCCGGAGCGCTACCGGGGAGAGGTCGAGCCGGTGGATCCCAAAGCGGGGCACATACCCGGAGCGATCAACAGGCCCACATCGGACAACCTTGCACCGGCTGGAACCATGAAGGAACCGGTGATCCTCCGCAAGATCTACGAAGGGCTGGAAGACGCAGTCGTATCGTGTGGCAGCGGGGTGACCGCATGCCATGACGCCCTCTCGATGATGGTGGCTGGATATGAAATGCCTGATCTGTACATAGGCTCTTTCTCCGAGTGGTCGCGCCTCGACCTCCCGGTCGCAACAGGACCTGAACCGTGATCGACAGCAGAGCGATCGAGGCGATCGAGCACTCGGACACCGATGAGTTGCTCCGGGTGATCGACGGTTACACCGAGTCGGGCATGTGGCAGAAGCTCGTCGAGTTGCGGATGCGCTGTCGGGAGGCGGTCACCAGGGGAAAGCAGCTTTGGGGCGTCGAAGAACACATCCGTTACCGGTTGGCCCTGGAGGCACCGGCCCAATTCGCCGGCCCAGTCGTGACGGAAGGGGCGGCGAGATTCGCCCTGGGACCTCTCGCCGAGGTGGCGGCAAGCACCAAGACCTGGGATGAGATGGCGCCACACCTCGACCCGGGACCCGAGCGCAGCACCTTCGCAGCCGAGCGAGTCATCAGAGGCGATCGGGTCGACGAGCCCCTAGCTGACGTGCCCGGCGTGCTCCTGGCCTGGGAACCGGCCTACCCCACTGCCACCTACAAGCCGGACAAGGTGCAAGCACCGTCCCCGCGGGTCCCGAATGTCGAGCCTGAGACGATCAGCGATGGTGGCGAAAGGGTTGGTGATCCCGAGTCGGAAGGTGCCCTCTACGACTTGGTTCAGGCTTGGACCGAGGAGTCGAACGGAAAGGCCGAAGTCGTCTCTGTGGCGGGGTCGGCGGAACAGGCCATACGACATCTCGGGCTCACCAGCGCCAACGTCGCCGAGATCGACTCAGGACTGGCTATCGCCTGGATGGCCTGGGCTGCAGCCTCGGGAGGCGCACACGGCCGCCGACGTGGTGCAGCGGCCGGCCGCTACGGCGCCTGGTGGGTGCTGGCGACGATCTTCGACCTCGACTGGCCAGTCGATCCCGACATTCTCGGGAACACCACGTCGCGCCTTCGCTGGCTGTGGTTCGACGACGGGGCACCCGCAACCGGTTGGTCACTTCGAATCGCAGTAGAAGATCCCAGCGTCGGTCTTTCGTGGGCGGTCAGCGCGATCGATGCGGCAACTGAGACGTCTCTCGGCCAGCCCTGACGCCTAGGCCTCCGAGACGGAAATGACCCTCGTATGCCAACCCGTTGCGCCATCGGGAGGGGCAGGGCGCCGACGCTCATCCTGAAGGACGCCATCCCCGTCGGTGGCCCTCACGGTGAGCTGGTAGAGCCCGGGTTGAGGATTCCACGGCACCTGCCACTGAACCCATGAGTTGATCGAGAGTGGCTCGGACAGTTCCGCTTCGACCCACGGCGCCTCTTCGCCGAGACGCACCTCGACCTTGGAAATGCCCCTGGTCGGAGCCCAGGCGATGCCGGCCACCATCCGTGGACCGGGCGTGAGTCTCTGGGCACGCCTCGGGGTGTCGATCCGGCTCTGGGTCTTTATCGGAGCCTCCTTGGACCACCCCCTGGGAACCCAGTACGCGTCAAACTCGTCCCAACCTGTCAGTTCGATCTCCGAGAGCCATTTCGTCGCCGAAACGTATCCGTAGAGCCCGGCCACGACCAGCCGCGCCGGAAACCCGTGCTCGAAGGGGAGCGGTTCTCCGTTCATGCCGACAGCGACAAGAGCTTCACGGCCGTCAAATGCAGCCTCAATTGGAAAGCCAACCGTGAAGTCGTCAACCGATCGGCCGACGATCTGTTCCGCATCAGCGCGCACTCCGGCCCGGTTGAGGATCTCGGCCAGGGGCACCCCTAGCCACCTGGCATTGCCGACGAGCTCACCGCCCACTTGATTGGACACACACGACAGCGTGATGTCGCGCTCGACCATCCTCATGTCCAGAAGGTCGTAGTAGGTGAGGCTGTAAGGACGGTCGACCCGCCCCTTGATGGTCACCGCCCAATCTTGGATGTCGACGCGCGGCACCGAGAACGCCGTGTCTATGCGATAGAAATCCGAGTTTGGGACGATGATGGGGGTGAGATCCGGCACTCCGAGATCGGCGCCGGCCGGCACCGGTGGGAGGGCATCCGCCGCAGAGGGCAACACCACTTCACTGCGGCCCGCCGCCAGCCTCTTTCCGCTCTCGACCAGAACCCTGCCCACACCGGCAGCAATTGCCGCGAGGCCCAGCACAGCTCCTGCCCCCAGAAGGAAAGACCTCCTCGATTCAGAGACTCCTTCACCCTCAGCGGTGTCGGCTCGCCGGGCCAGCAGCCACTGGAGAGAGCCCAATCCGGCTAGGGCCGCGGCACCGCCTGGGACGATCGCCAAGCCAAGCGAGACCTGAGGATCCGCAGCTGCCCCAAGAGCGGCCAAGGCGCCAAACCCGATAAAGACGAACAGCGCAACGGGGAACAGCCGTCTGGCCACTACGCCCACGCCGGCGCCGATGAGAAGGGTTACAACGCCGATGCCGATCAGCAGCACAAGCTTGTCGGCCGTGCCAAAGGTGGCGATTGCCCATTCCTTCACAGGCTCCGGGGTGTTGTCGATCACGAAATTGCCGACACCCTCGATGAGCGAGGGGAGAGGTCCCACCAACCCGGCGAGAAGCTCGGACACTCCAAGTCCAAACCCTGCAGCGAGGGCTCCTGACAGCGAATCGCGGGCGCGGCTGATCTCCACGGTGCCCCAGGCTAGGTAAGGCTGCGCTAACCACGGCTAAAGCGAGTACACATGAACCATGAAGATGAGTGTGGTCACAGGAGATGACGGAGCCCGGCGGTGCTGGTGGGGAGCAGGGCCAGACATTTACCGCGCGTATCACGACGACGAATGGGGAAGGCCGGTCACTGACGACTCGCGGCTCTTTGAGAAGGTCAGCCTCGAGGGTTTTCAGGCGGGGCTGTCCTGGTTGACCATCCTCACAAAAAGAGAGAACTTCCGCGCGGCCTTCGCCGACTTCGATCCGGCGACCGTCGCGCGTTTCTCCGACCATGACGTGTCACGCCTGCTCGCGGACAAAGGAATCGTTCGTCACGAAGGAAAGATCCGCTCGACGATCAACAACGCCCGGAGGGCGCTGGACTTGATCGAGGAGAAGGGATCGCTGAGCAGATACTTCTGGCGCTGGGCCGAGGACGAGAGACCACCACCTCCAGACTTGCCGGCGTGGACCGAATCATCGAAACAACTGTCCGAAGACTTGAAGAAGAGGGGATGGACGTTCGTCGGCCCCACGACGATTTATGCCTTCATGCAAGCGATGGGGCTGGTCAACGATCACCTCGACGGTTGCGATGCCAGGGACAGGTGCGTGCGGGAACGGCGTCACGTGATGAGGAGCCGCATCTAGATTCTCCCCATGATCGAGCGGCCCGCTTTCACCATCGGGATCGAGGAGGAGTACCTCGTCGTCGACCGGGAGACCCGCGACCTGATCAGCGACCCACCACCCGGCCTATGGGATCGGCTGGGGGAGGTACTCGGTTCGAAGGTGACCCCCGAGTTCCTCAGGGCACAGATCGAGGTGGGTACTCATGTGTGCAACACCGTTGGTGAGGCGAGGGAAGACCTCGCCCAGTTGAGGAGAAACCTGTCGGCGGTGGTTAGTGAGTACGGCGCCGCGATCATCGCCGCCTCTACCCACCCTTTCGCACACTGGGCCGATCAGCAGCCCACGGAGAAGAGGCGATACCTCAGGCTGGCCGACGACTATCAAAGGGTGGCTCGGCAGCTCGTCATCTGCGGTATGCACGTACACGTCGGAGTCGATGACCCCGACCTCCGGATCGACTTCATGAATCAAGCCCGCTACGTGCTCCCCCACCTATTGGCTTTCAGCACGTCATCGCCTTTCTGGGATGGGGGCCTGACCGGGTTGATGGCTTACCGCCTCGTGATATTCCAAAACCTCCCCCGCACCGGGATCCCCGAGGAGTTCGAGTCTTGGGGTGAGTACACGCGATACGTCAACGTGCTGGTGGACGCGGGCCTGATCGAGGATTCCTCCAAGCTGTGGTGGGACATTCGCCCCTCCGGTCGATACCCGACGCTCGAGATGCGTGTCAGTGACGTATGCACGAGGCTCGACGATGCAATGACGGTGGCCGCGATATACCAGTCCTTTCTCGCCTACCTGTACCGACTGCGCCGCAACAACCAGCGATGGCGCAACTACCCGTCGAGCGTGATCGCGGAGAACGTGTGGCGGGCCCAGCGATACGGCACCGATGGGTCACTGGTCGACTTTGGGAAGGGGATGCTCGTTCCGATGTCGGAACTGGTGGAGGAGATCATCGAGCTACTCGCCCAGGATGCGGTCGAACTAAACGCGCGCGACGAGCTCCGGCACGCACGCGACATCGTGCGCGACGGCACTTCGGCACACCGTCAAATCGCGACCTATAACGAAGCCCTCGAATCGGGAGCTTCCGAAAGGGAGGCGCAACAGGCCGTCGTCGACGAGCTGATAGTCGACACGCTCCATGCGATCTGACCGTTGAGGCCACCACTCTCCGTGGTTATGCTGTCCCCGCCGTCGACCGTCTATAGGGGTACACCATGAAGAAGACCCGGATCCTCGCGATCTTCGCCAGCCTGTCAATGCTGTTCACCGCAGTGTCGGCACAGGCCTCATCGGGTGGTCCCTCGGACGAACACCGAAGTGAGCACCAACGGATCGTCGAATTCTGGACACATGAGCGGGTGGCCCAGGCCGTGCCTCGAGACTTCGTCCTTGACATCACAACCGGGAAGTTCACACCTTCGCGAGGCAAGCCACCGGGCACGCCCGGCGGCGGTGGCGGCGGCGATGACTCCGGGGTCGTCACCGGAGCATCATGGAACGGAGGCGGCGAGGTCGACGGTGCCGTGGGCAAAGTGCTATTCGAGATGGACGGCTCCTACTACGTCTGCTCGGCGACTGTCATCGACGACGGATCTGACGACTCGGGCCAGGATGACACTGCGCTCATACTCACGGCGGCGCACTGTGTCTACGACGAGGTCAACCGGGCCTTCGCCGGGATGTGGATGTTCGTTCCCGACTATGACAACGACCCGGCTCCGCTGACCGCCACGGGCTCTTTCTGCGCAGACACGACTCACGGGTGCTGGACCCCCGAGGCAATGGCCGTCCATATCGGCTACGCCGGCGCCGGAGGGTTCAACGATCAAGCGGTCCTCTACGACTTCGCAGTGGTCCGGGTCGGACCTGGCGGGCTCGATGACAACAGCGAGCTCGACGAAGTGGTGAAGGAACAGGGCTACAGCTTCTCCGCGGTCTCCTTCGGGACCGCCGGGTACGCCTTTGGCTACCCGGCTCAGAAGAAGTGGAAAGGCAGCGACCTCATCTACTGCGCCGGCCCCATCGACGGCGACCCCTACAACGACGACAACACTTACCGGATGAACGAGTGCAAGCTCAACGGAGGGTCATCCGGAGGCGGATGGATGGCCCCGTTCAGCGAGAGCACCGGCTCGGGGACTCTCGTCTCGGTCAACTCCTATGGGTACACAGGGGTCAACGCCATGCATGGGCCGATCCTCAACGAAGACACTCAGGACGTCTACGACGCGGCGAAAGGCGAAGGAGGCATCGTCCCCTAAACCGTCGCGCCGTGTAAAAACGGAGTCATGACCCGACCCATACGAGTGGGCGTTGCATTGCAGCCGCAGCACGCCGAGTACAAGACCATCAGTAATGCCGTATTCCGCGCCGAGGAGATGGGCGTAGACGCCATCTTCAACTGGGACCACTTCTTCCCGCTGTACGGCGACCCCGACGGCAAGCACTTCGAGTGTTGGACCATGCTCGGCTCGTGGGCCGAGATCACCGAGGCCGTCGAGTTCGGTGCCCTGGTCACCTGCAACAGCTACCGAAACCCTGAACTGCTCGCCGACATGGCTCGAACCGTCGACCACGCCTCGGGAGGCCGTCTCATCTTCGGTATCGGCTCCGGCTGGTTCCAGAGGGACTACGACGAGTACGGCTACGAGTTCGGGACCAAGGGATCCCGGCTCGACGACCTGCGCAGTGCCCTTCCCCGGATCGTGGACAGGTGGTCGAAGCTGAATCCTCCCCCAACCCGTGACATACCAATTCTGATCGGAGGCGGTGGTGAGAAGAAGACACTGCGTTACACCGCCGAATTCGCCCACATCTGGCATGGGTTCGGCAACGCCGACGTGATCCGTCACAAGAACTCGGTCCTCGACGCCCACTGCGCCGACGTGGGCAGGGACCCGTCCGAGATCGAACGTTCGGCCGGTGCCAAGCCCACCAACCCCGATTATGGGGATCGACTAGTGGATGCTGGGGCAACCTTCATCACGCTCGGATTCGACGGACAGGGCGGATATGACCTGACACCGGTCGCCGACTGGCTCTCCTGGCGAGACGAGAGAAACGCGTCCTAAGCAGGAGCCGGCGTTCCGCCAGGATCGGCGCCGATCGAGGCGTCTGCCTCTGGAGAGACGACTGCATGACGTCGACCGAACCACCAGAAGACAAGCGCACCACCGACTGCGGCTGATGCGCCAGACACCTGGTTCCAGGTGAAAGGGCCGATTTCGGCGTCGCCCATGCCGAACCTGAGAAAGTCGAGAAGGAACCTTTGGGTCCCATACCAGACGACCCACAGCCAGAACAGCTGCCCGTAGTGGAGTTGGAATCGCCGGTAGACATAGAAGAGAACGCCGATCAGGACCATGGCCCCGAGCATGTCGTATAGGGCAACGTGGTGATAGACGCCGCAGAAGCCATCGACACCGGCCGTCTGAATGGTGCATTCCAGAGCGTCGTGCTGGGGTGCCACGTCATAGCCGGGCTTGATCCCGTAACCGAACCAGGCCGAGGTGGCGCGACCCAGGTGCTCGACGATGGCCAGATCGCCGATCCGCCCCACGATCGTGCCCAAAGCGAGACCGAACGCCGACACGTCGAGGGTTGGCCAAACCGGAAGTCCTAACCGCCTCATGCGCCAGACGCCCCCGACGATGCCACCGACGAACCCACCCATGATCGAGAAGTTTCCCGGTAAGGGTCGAAGGGCATCGAGGAGCGGCACTCCGTCGAGCAGGGCCGCGGGGGTTGTCAGGTATCGGGCACCAATGAGAGCACCAAAGAGACCCCAGGTGAGGGCGGACTGATATTTCAGTGTGTCGAAGCCCCGCTTCTTCAGTTCGATCGTCGCCAGCCAGGCACCCAGGCCAAAGCCAATGGCGGCGAACACACCGTGGAGCGAAAGGTTCAGCGGACCCACCTCCCAGATCGGGATGGGCGGGTATGTGATGACCGCGATCATGGCGGGGCGAGGCTAACGAGGCCCTGGACTTGTGGGGAATGGCGCCGACTCCTCCTTGGCTAAAGTGCCCGGCCGTGAGTGAACTTCTCGAAGCGGCCGCGACCGCACTCGACACCCCTGCCGAGCTCGTACGCCGATCGGCAGCCGCCAGAGCCGAAGCGACCGGTGCCACGATCGACGAGGTTCTAGCGGCATGGGCTGGAGAGGCGCCGGCGCCAAGCATGACCCCGCAGCCTCCGGATGACTCCGACACCCCCGAGGCTGCTGAGGCTGAGGCTCCGGCGGCAGCCATAGCCGTCGAGGAGAGCCCTGTGATCGTGCCCGTGGCCGTCGAGGCCGAAGCGGTCCCTGAGCTCGAGGAGGAGGAGCCGCTCGAGCCCGTCTCTATGAGTCAGCGTCTCCGAACTGCGGTGCGTATCGGCGCATGGACGGGTGCCGCCCTTGGAGTGATCGGTTTCTTCATGGCAAGTTCGGCATGGGCGCCCAACGCCATGGTCGACCCCGACGCCGGGCCGGTCATCGCCGTGGACCCCAATGGCGTGCTCATCGCCTCGGCCCTCCTCAGCGTTGTGTTCGGCGCCATCGTCGCCGGGCTCAGTCGCTCCGCGACGGCCTGGGCCAATCCGGCCATGGAGCTTTCCAGCTCGAAGTCGTCGACGCCGTGGATCGGTGGTGTCGCGGGGCTCGTCCTGGGCCTGATCGGTGGTGGATTGCTGACCGGACAAGGCACAGAGATCGAGGGCTCCGAAGGCTTGGTTCAAATTCCCGTCCTCGGGACACTCATGTTGCTGGTACTCGGCGGAGCGCTCCTGGGTGCTCTCACCGCGGCGCTTCCCCAGCTCCTGGGGACCCCCGTGGCCGTGGCCGAGGAGGAGCAGGACGAGGTCGAAGCAGTGCGCAAAAGGCTTGGCAGCGCCCTGGCGATACCCGTGGCGGGGATCATGCTCCTCGTCTTCTTGGTTCTTCCCTTTGCGTATGCCCTCATCCAGTCGAACCACCTAACGGCCGGGGGCGCCTCGATAATCGCCATCCTCACTGCTGGCGGAATACTCGGTTTCGCCGCTCTCTCCGGCACGAGGCCTCAGATGAAGATCTCTTTCGGTGAGCTGATGGTCGCCGTGGCCGGGATCGGCACGGTGCTATTGATCATCATCGCAGTGCTTTTCGTGCGGTCTCTGGACGATCACGAGTCGGGAGACGACGACCACGCGGCGGCTATCGAACTGCTCGTCTAATCAGTCGAGCTGGTCGGCGTTTATCGCAGAGGAATTGTCGCCGGATCCCAGCACCAGCCTCATCCCCTCGGC
>JAWWBL010000019.1:0-23366 GCA_033720975.1 Acidimicrobiia bacterium
GCAAGATCGGCTCGGGCAAGACCACGCTGCTTCGCTCGATACTCGGTCTGTTGCCGGCCGACGGCGAGATCCGCTGGAAGGGCTCGATCGTGGAGAACCCGGCCGCGTTCATGGTGCCGCCGCGTGCCGCATACACACCGCAGACACCTCGGCTGTTCTCGATGAGTCTGCGCGACAACCTGCTTCTCGGTCAGGGGGCGACCGATGAGGAACTGGAGCGGGCGGTCGCCACGGCGACTATGACCCGGGACATCGAGTCGATGGCCGACGGGTATGACACGTTGGTCGGGCCTAGGGGCGTGCGGCTGTCCGGAGGCCAGGTGCAACGGTCGGCGGCAGCCCGGATGCTGGTCCGCTCGCCCGAGCTGCTGGTGTTCGACGATCTCTCCTCCGCCCTCGACGTCGAGACCGAGGCTGAGCTCTGGGATGGCCTGTTTGCCCAGGACCCCAACACGACGGTCCTCGCCGTCTCCCATCGACGCCCCGCATTGAGCAGGGCTGATCTGGTGGTGGTGATGGAAGATGGGAAGATCGTCGACAGGGGAACCGCGAAAGAGCTAATGGACCGCTCCCCCGTCTTCAACGAGATGTGGGGCCAGGAGTAACAAAACCCCAAACCTCAGGTAGTACCCGCCCTATACGGGCGCCTACTACCTGAGGTTTGCGGTTTCGGCCGTAGTCTGCGGGGATGGCTGAGGCGCTGTTCGTCCGTGAAGGGGAGGTCTTCCACCCGACCCGACTCACCGAGGGCCCCTGGTCACCCGACGCCCAGCACGGCGGCCCGCCATCCGCTCTTCTTGGACGGGCCATTGCCCAGGCGCCGTCGCCAGCCCCAATGATGGTGGCGAGGGTGAGCGTGAACCTGCTCAGGCCGGTGCCTCTCGAACCGCTCGTGCTCACCACCGAGATCACCCGCCAGGGCAAGCAGGTACAACTGGTCCACGCGGCTCTAAGCCACCGCGACGTCAAGGTTGCCGAGGCGACGGGGCTCCGACTGCGGATGAGGGACATCCAGATCCCGTTTGAGGTCGATCCGGGGCATGACCTCCCCGGGCCCGAGGAGGGACGCCCCGCCCGCCTCTTCACACGCGCCGGCGCCTACGCCGAGCAGGCGATGGAGATCCGTGTCGTCGAAGGTGACTTCATCGAACCCGGCCCGGGCAAGGCGTGGTTCCGGATCCGGGTGCCAGTCGTCGCAGGCGAGGAGCCCTCGACGGTTGAGCGGGCTTGCGCCGCCGCCGACTTCGGCAACGGGTTGAGCGCGTTCGACCCCGACCGGACCTGGCTCTTCATCAACCCAGATCTGACCGTCCGCTTCGCTCGCCCGTCCTCCGGCGAATGGGTGGGCATGGCCTCGAGGTCGACTCCCCATCCCACAGGCACCGGCCTCGCGGAGAGTGTGCTGTACGACCTCGAAGGTCGCTTCGGCTCCGCTGCCCAAGCACTACTAGTCGAGCCTCTAGACCGCTCCTAGGCCCTGACCAGTGGGGATACCTCGCGGCCCAGTAGCTCGATACTCCGGTGAACCACTTCCGGTGGCATGGTCCCCACACTCACATGCAGCTCGAAACGCTCGATCCCGAGGATCTCCTGCCAGCGCAGGATCTTCTTGGCAACAGTTTCCGGATCACCGATGACGAGCGAGCCTTCCTCGGACCGCATCCAGTCGAACTGCTCTCTGGTCATCTGGCCCCAGCCACGCTCCCGCCCGATCCGCGACATGGCACGGGCGTACGAGGGGTAGAACACTTCCGCTGCCTCCTCGGCAGACTCGGCGACGAGACCGTGAGCATGGACCGACAGGGGGAGGTCCTGAGGGTCGTAACCCGTTTCCACCAGCGTCTTCCTGTACAGGTTGGCGAGCACGGCAAACCGCTCAGGCTGGCCACCGATGATGGCCAAGGCAACTGCCAGACCCCGGCTCGCTGCCCTGACTATCGACTGCGGAGTGCCGCCCACCCCCACTCGTATGGGCAGCGGGACATCGGGTCTCGGATACACGCCAGACTCATTGAGAGGGGACCGGAATCTCCCCGACCATGTGACTTTCTCGTTGTCGCGAATCTCCAAGAGCAGGTCCAGCTTTTCTGTGAACAGGTCGTCGTAGTCGTCGAGCGAGTAACCGAACAGCGGGAAAGACTCGATGAACGACCCCCTGCCCACTAGCAGCTCCGCCCTGCCGTTTGAGACCGCGTGCAGAGTGGAGTACTGCTGAAAGACCCGAACCGGGTCATCGGTGCTCAAAACCGACACAGCAGGGAAGAGCCTGATTCGGGATGTGCGTCCAGCCGCGGCGGCAAGGACCACTGCCGGGGCTGACGAGGCGAAATCAGGGCGATGGTGCTCGCCCAGCCCGTAGACGTCCAGACCGACCTCCTCGGCCAGGACGATCTCGTCAACTATCTGGCGCAGCCGCTCGGCATGACTGACCGAATCCTCCCCCGGCCCGCCGGGGATCGTCTCGGCAAAACTGGTTAGACCCAATTCCATCGGTCCGTCCAGCAACCGATGCACTTCCGATATTCCCGATGTCCGGCAAAGGTCCCAAGCGCCTGATGACCATTGGTCCGGCGGATAGGGACCCCCGGCCCTAGTTTGCGGCCCTTGCGTGACCGATCATGTGAAAAGATTCACAAACCCTTTCAAAGGAGAAAGGAACCCGCAATGGCAAACCGTCTCAGAAAGCTCGGAGTGGTCCTGGCACTGCTTGGGCTCGCCTTCGCCGTCGCCGGCGGAGTTGCGTTCGCACAAGTGTGGAACGGCCAGGAGTCGCTTCAGGCGTTCAGCGAGGCCCAGGGGGTCGAGCTGAGCTACAACGTGGAAGGCCAGCTGGTCGACCGCGGCACCGTCGAAGGTGCCCAGGCGATCCTGACCCTGCTCGAAGAGGACTGGGGATACCCGGTCAACTACACCCACCTCAACCCAGATGACCCGCTGATCAACACTCCGACCGAGTACATGTTCCAGATGGCCACCATCGGGTACCACATCCTGCACGGGACACAGACAGTCGTCCTCGAGTCGGATGTCGAGTACGAGGGCGTCCTCTACGAAGCAGGCACGTACGAGTTCGACGTCGATGGCCGTTACTGGACCGACTTCGACCGCAGTCACCCGCTGGAGGGACCGGCGCGCTCACAAGCATGGAGCGGCACCGCACATGGTCTTTTCGGTGAGCTTGGCGTGGGAGCCGTCACAGCGTCGACCCTTGCCCTCGGCTTTGGCCTGGCAGGTGCCTTCGCAGGGCTGGCGGTGATCGCACTGCTGACCGGATTCGGACTGATCTGGGTGGCACGGGCCAGAGAGACCTTCGAAGGAATCGAAATCTCCTCCCCCAAGATGGCCGACGAGCGGGTTACGACCAGCTAGCGACCCCGATCACGACACGAGAAACCCCCGGCACAAAAGCCGGGGGTTTCTCTGTTTAAGTAGGCTCGCTCGATGGTGAAGATCAAGATCGATCTACAGGACGATCCGCTGATCCCGGCTGGTCGCGACCTCTTAGGTCAGCTCGTCGGAGCTCACCTCTCGGCGTCGGACGAGGAAGAGTTGCTCCACATGGTGGGCCTCGCCCTCAACGATGTTCACTCTTCCAACATCGGCGAAGGACTGCGCATCCTCACTCATGCCACTTATCACGCCCAAGAGATCATCGTTCAGCTGCTCGAGATCGGTGCCGAACGCGGTCTGGCACTCGAGGAGCTCGCCGGCGGCATCTTGCCGCCGCTCCTTCACGAAGACGTTGCCGAGGAGAAGCGAAGGCTCTGGTCAGATATCCGTTCTTACCGGCCGTGAAGCCGACGTGACCCGCACAGCCGCCTAATGCCGATCGATTCGATCCAGGACCTTCGGGAGCACATCGAGTTGGCGATCAAGGTCGAGCTGACCACGATCCCGCCCTATCTGTACGCGATGTACTCGATCGAGGATCAGTCCTCCGAGTCTGCCCTGTTGATCAGGAGCATCGTCGCCGAGGAGATGCTCCACGCGGCACTTGCCGCCAACCTCCTGCTCGCGGTGGGTGGTAGGCCCGACTTCACCGCGACCTCCTACATACCCCGTTATCCGTCCGACGTGCCCCACCATCGCCCGCCGCTCAGAGTCGACCTCGCCCCCTGCTCGCTTGACCTCGTCAAGGATCTGTTCATGAGGATCGAGCAGCCGGAGATTCACGGGGCACCCGACCAGCCCGACGAGTTCGAGACTCTCGGCCAGTTTTACCACGCACTCGAGAACGGTTTCAGGAAGCTGAACAAGAGCGGCGAGCTGTTCGCCAACACCCAAGAGGACTGTCAGCTGTCAGACCCCTCGTTCTACGCTCCGGTGGCTTTCGACGCCGAGGACAGTGGCGGCCTCATGCTCGTAAACGACGTCGAGACCGCCATCGAAGCCATCGAGATCATCGTGCATCAGGGAGAAGGGCTGAGCGATGAGCGCTGGGCTGATCCTGCCCACCAGGAGCTGACTCATTTCTACAAACTCCTGAGGATCTACGAAGGGGACAGCCCACTCGGGGCGATCATTCCCATGCCGACAAACCCGACGACCTCTTCCTACCCAGAAGCTGTGCGACCTGTGTCGGATCTGTTCAACGCCGCCTACCGCTATGTGTATTGGGTGCTCGACGCCCTGTACGGTCCCGATCGCGACAAGGCTTCACTGGTCGGCGACCTCTACGCCTTGATGGCCAACATCATGTCCAGGGTGGCGCACTACTTGACTACGTTGCCAATCGGCGACGGCCAGTACGCAGGGCCCACCTTCGAGGCGTACGAATTCACCGGGCCCGACCCACTCGCGGAATTGGCGGAGCTGGCGACGCGCGCCGCGGCGTCGCACCCTGATCTCTCCCCGGTAGCGGATTGGCTCGGAGCTAGGGCCTGACGTAACGGAGGAATAACGACCGGTCCCCCGCCCAGGCCCGGTCGAGCGCCATCTCCTGAGGCGGGTCGAGCACCGGACCCGATGCGATCCGCTTCGACTCCCCCATCGCCAGCATCGGTGAGATGGTGAGATCGATCTCATCGACGACACCGGCAGCGACGAGATGGCTGTTGAGGGTGGGCCCGCCCTCGCAGAGGATGACGCTCGCCTTTCCCAGCGCGCCGACTATCCCGTTGCCATCCAAAGATTCGACCTGACGGACATCTGCAACCTCCCCGAGCGCGGCAGCCTTCTCTGGATCGGCGTCGACTGACGTGAGGATCACCGGAGCACGAGCCGGATCGGAGAACACCCGGTGCCCGGGCTCGATGTCCAGGGAACGGGTGAGAATGACCATCGTCGGCTCACCCTCGATACCCGCGTTGGTGCGATGGGCCATCATCTCCTCGCTCATCCGCACCGGACCCAGACCTTCGGAGCGCACGGTCTGCGCTCCCATCATGACCACGTCGGCAACCGAGCGCAGAGCCAGGAACAGAGCCCGGTCGTCGGCATCGTTGAGTCCGGTCGCACCTCCGCCAACCGCGGTGGCGCCGTCTATGGACTCGACCATGTTCAGCATGACCCAGGGGCGACCTTCAGCGACGCGGCTCTCGGCGAAGAGAGCGTCGAGCATCTCCACCGGATCGCCGGTCTCGAGATTGCGCAGCATGTGTCGGAACCTAGCGGGCGACTCCGGTCGCAGCCCCTCGTTTGCGCTGCACGAGGTAGCCCACAGCCCAACCCGGTGCAGCGCAGACAAAGCACACCCGTTCGCGCTGCATCAAGCAGCCCACAGCCCAACCCGGTGCAGCGCAGACGAGGGACGAGCGTTCAAGGATTTGCCTCAGATTTCAAAACGAACCGAGGGCAAAGACCCACACCCTCTCATAGCCTTTGTTGGTGACCTCAACCAGGGCAGCTGAGCGCAGCGGAATGCGCACGTTCTTCATCATCTGGGGCGGTCAGGTCGTCTCGGTCCTGGGCACGGGTCTGACCCAGTTCGGGGTGTTCTTCTTCGTGTTCGGTGAGACCGGTTCGGTCACCTCGCTGGCGATGGTCATCCTCGCCGCGTCGATCCCGTCAATCATCATCGGGCCATTTGCAGGAACGATCGTCGACCGCATCGACCGACGCTGGGCCATGATCGGATCGGACACTGTCGCCGGGCTGTCCTCGATATTGCTCGCCATCCTGTGGCTGACCGGCAACCTGGAGGTGTGGCACATCGTCGCCACCGCGGCGGTCAGCTCTGTGGGTCAAGCCTTCCAAGAGCCCGCCTACATGGCGACCATCCCGCTGATCGTCCCAAAGGAGCAACTCAACCGGGCGAACGGGCTGGTCAACACGACACAGGCACTGGGGACCGTGGTGGCACCGGTACTCGCCGGAGTCCTCATCGTCACGATCGGGCTCGGCGGAATCCTCATCATCGACGTCGTCACGTTCGCCATCGCAGTGCTCGCCCTCCTCATCGTGCGCTTCCCGCGTCCCGAGCGGAGCAATGCCAGCGACCCAGACGCCACGCCATCGCTCCTCAGCGAAACGGGCGACGGCTTCAGGTATCTCAAGGCGCGGACCGGGCTGCTCATCTTCCTGTTCGTGGCCTTGGTGCTCAACTTCCTGCTTGGGTTCACCAACGTCCTCACCTTCCCCCTGATCCTCTCGTTCGCCAATGAGACCGTGATGGGGACGATGCTCTCATCGGTCGGTCTGGCGATGCTCGCAGGGAGCATCTTCGCCAGCACCTGGAAAGGGCCTCAGCACAGGGTGCGGTTCATCCTGGGGATGATCGTTCTTGGCGGGATCTTCGTCGGGCTCTCGGGCGCTCGTGCCAACGCCTTCTGGATCGCTGGGTGGTTCATCGCATTCATGGTGCTGGTGCCGGTCGTCAACGCCACGAGCCAGTCTCTCTGGCAGGTCAAGATCGCTCCCCACTATCAAGGGCGGGTGTTCGCGCTCCGGCGAATGATCGCGGTGGGCGCCACACCGATCGCTTACGCCCTGGCTGGGCCCCTTGCCGACAACGTGTTCGAACCATTGATGGCCCCGGGCGGAGCGCTTGCAGACTCGGTCGGGTCGCTGATCGGAGTCGGGCCCGGCCGTGGGATCGGCCTCATGTACATGATCATGGGGGCTCTCCTGGCGATCACCGGCGTGGCCGGTTACATGATCCCCAAACTCAGAAACGTTGAGCGTGACATCCCCGACGCTATCCCGGACACGACTGACGATGAGCCGGAGTTGATCAGCCCAGATATATCGCCAGACCGATGACCACGATCGCCGCCGCCAGGACCATCACAACGAAGTGAAGAGGCGAGCCAGCCTCGAAACGGAGGGCCCTGCGAAATCCCTCCGCGGACCGGCGGCCACCTAGAAGCGCAACGTCCTCCTGGCAGCGTCGACAGCCGGAGAGGTGCTGACGGAATTCCCGGAGCTCGCTGTCGTCCAATCCGTCGTGGACGTACGAAGGGGCGAGGTCATGGATGCTGGTCACACCGGGTGAAACTAGGCCCGGACCGGGGGAAATCAAGATTTCTGTTGGTCTGCACGCAGTAGGCTCATCCTTGATCAAACCGGCCGATCCGGGAACCGCGGGAGGCGCGTTTGTCAGACCCGGCAAGCAAGAGAGCAGAGTTGGAGGCTTCGATCGCCGCGCTCGAGGCGCAGCGTGAGGTCCTTGGCGACGCGATCGAGCCAGCGATAGAGGCCCTTCGGGCGCAAATCGCCGCGCTCGGACCAAAGGAGTCCACCGAAGACCAGCGGAAGCAGATAACCGTGCTCTTCGCCGACGTGAAGGGCTTCACGGCCATGTCGACGACGATGGACCACGAGGACGTGGCCGAGATCATGAACTCGCTGTGGGCCCGGATCGACCATGTGATCGTTAAACACGGAGGGCGGGTCGACAAGCACATTGGTGACGCCGTCATGGCCCTATTCGGAGCACCGATAGCCCGCGAGGATGACCCGGAGCGTTCGGTTCGGGCGGCTCTCGAAATGCAGAAAACCGTCGCCGAAGTGGTTTCCGAGCACGGTCCGGAGGCCTCAGCACTGAAGATGCGGGTCGGTATTCACACGGGGTTGGCGATGCTCGGAACGGTTGGATCCACCGACGAATACACCGCGATCGGCCATACGGTGAACTTCGCCTCCCGCCTGGAAAGCCTCGCGGACCCGGGCGGGATCCTGATTTCTCAGGCAACGATGAACAACATCGTCGGATTGTTCGACGTCGAGGCAGTCGAAGGCCTCGAAGCCAAGGGAGTCGAGGGGTCGTTCCACGCGTTCAAGGTAAAGGCGGCCAAGCAGCACACCTTCCGGATGGGTGCACGTGAAGTCGCGGGGATCCAGACAAAGATGGTGGGGCGCGACGAGGAGCTCGCGTATCTCAAGTCGATCCTGCCAGACACCCCGGACGACACACCTGGAGACGTCGCCCTCGTGACGGTGCTCGGAGGCCCCGGGGTTGGCAAGTCACGCCTTTGGTACGAGTACTTCAACTACCTCGAGTCCCAACCCCACAAGGTCAGGCTTTTTCGGGGCCGTGCGGTCTCGTCGAGCAGAGACACCCCATATTCGCTGCTCAGGAGCATCGTCGCCGACCGGTTCCTAATTGCCAGCTCTGATAGCCCCGCCGACGCCAAGAAGAAGCTCGAGACCGGTCTGGTTGAGTTCGTTGGCGAGGAAGGCGCCGCCGAGACTGCCCCTCTGATCGGACATCTGGCGGGCCTCGACTACACCGAGCACCCTGCCATCTCCGGACTCTTGTCGGAACCCAGAGTCATCCGCGAGAAGGCGTTCGTCGCCTTTGCGGACATGCTTCGAGGGTCTCGGATCGACCGCTACCTCGTGATGATGCTCGAGGATGTCCATTGGGCTGACGACGAGTCTCTCGATCTTGTCGAATACGTAGTCGAGCAGTGCACCGACTTACCCATGCTCATAATGTGCACGGCCCGGTCCGACTTCCTCCAGACTCGGGAAGGCTGGGACCGTGAGGACCCCCGTCGGTCGGAGATCCATCTCGAGCCGCTCGACCGCGCCGCGACGGAGTCCCTGATCGAAGACGTCTTGCAGAAGCTCAAGAACGCGCCCAAGGAGCTGCGCGAGCTATTCGCCGAGCGCTCCGAGGGAAACCCCTTCTTCCTCGAGGAGTTGGTCAAGATGCTCATCGACGAAGGGGTCATCGAGCCTGGCGAGGAGGAGTGGCAGGTCCGAATGGACGCCTTGGAGAGGACCAACATCCCAACGACGCTCACGGGGGTCATTCAGGCCCGTGTCGATGCCCTCAAGCGTGTCGAGCGGAGGATCCTGCAGCGGGCGTCCGTGGTTGGTCGCGTGTTCTGGGAGGCTGCGGCCGACCATCTTGCCGAGGCGACCACACCGGACGAAGAGGTGGAGCGGCTGGCAGAGGTCGCAGCGTCTCTCAAGCAACACGAGCTGGCGTACGAGCGTCAGCCCTCGGAGTTCTCGTTCACGAGGGAATACATCTTCAAACATGCGATCTTGCACGACATCATCTACGAGTCCGTCGTGCGGAAGGTGGCCAGGGTTTACCACCGCGAGGCGGCCGAGTGGATGAAGGGAGCGGCTGGAGAGCGAGTGGCCGAGTTCGCCGGTCAGATTGCGGAGCATTTCCGGCGATCGGGTGACTCGGTTGAAGCGGTCGACTGGTTTGTGCGAGCCGGCGATCAGGCAAGGCGGACACACGCTCCAGGGATCGCGTCACGTGCCTATTCGCTGGCTTTGGAGATAGCCGACGAGTCAAAGGCCGCCCTTCTTCCCGAGAAACGGCTCGATGCCCTGGCCGGTCTCGGTGACGTGCTCATCGTCCAGGCACGCTACGAAGAAGCGATCGAAACCTTCATCAGGCTTCGGGATGAGGCGGTTCGCCTGGAGGATCACTTGGCAGTGTCTCGAGCGGAGTTGGGAATCGCCACTGCTGAAACCAACAGGGGACGGCCGAAAGAAGCAATAGAGAGCGCCCAGCGGGCAACGCTGTCCGCCAGACTCGGCGGAGGCAGATCCGAAGAGGCTCGCGGCATGTGGTTGGAGGCATGGGCGAGCCTTCGCATCGGAGCGATCGACGAAGGCATCAGTCTGGCGGAAGAAGTGCTGGCCATCACACGTGAGCTCGGCATTCGGGATCAACTGGCCGAGGCACTGAACCTAGAAGGCGTCATCGCCGCCAACATGGGTGACTATGCGGAGGCCAAGTCGCGCTTCGAGGAGGCTGCCTCCATATACGAGGAGATCGGAAACCCAGAGAAGCTGATGCCCCTCCTCAACAATCTCGCGGTCATTGCCGAGTCAACAGGCAGACACGACGATGCCGAGGACCTCTACCGCAGGTCACTGGAGATCGCCGAGGGGACCGGTCACCGAGACTTTGAGCTACTAACACGCTCAAACCTGGGTGGGACTCTTGTCACCCTGGAACAGGCAGAAGACGCCGAGAAAGAGCTGCGAACCGTGCTCGAATTGGCATCGGACGGGCACTCTGTGCTTCCCCAGACGCACCGATTCCTCGCCAAAGCGCTGCTTCTGCTGGACCGACTCGAAGAGGCGGCATCTGAAGCCATCACTTCCCTTGACCTGTCGATCGAGTCCGGTACCCCTGACTACATCACCGCGTCTTGGCGTGTGCTGGGAAATGTCGCATCTCACATGCAGTCAGACATCGAGATCCCGGTCGGCAACGAGCCAGGGCGGTTTTCGCCTGAGGAGTTGTATGAGCACAGCCTCGAGGCAGCCTCCTCACTTGCTGACGGGTATGAGCGTGCCCACACGCTGGCCGACTGGGCAGTTCACGACCGTAAGAGCGGACGCCACTCGGAAAGCGAAGAGAGGTGGGTCGAAGCGCGGGATCTATTCACTGAACTCGGCGCCCACGGCGAAATCGAGCGCACAGAGCGGATTTTGGCTAGGCACAACACAGTCCGCGCGTAATATGTATGATCCGTGGTGGGTTTAAGGAGGCCTTCAGTGCGTAAACGAGCACTATCTGTACTTGCAGCGGTCGTGCTGCTGTTCTCGACGGTAACCGCCGTAGGGGCAAGAGGAAGTTTCGGCTTTAGCGGGGGGGTCAGCATAGGGTCTGTCACCCTGTTCGGTGTCGGCGTCGGTGTCGCCAACACTGCAGTGACAGCTGAGATGTCCGCAGACGTGAGCGTCAGCGGGGTATGCATCAACAATGGCAGCAACAAGCCAGACGGGGTCAATGACACCGCTCTGAGCCTCGCGATCACCGACACCTTCGTTGCAGACGACAACGGACGGATTGTTTTCACCGACGGGAACACTCTCGTTATCGAGGACCCGGTGAACGACGACGGCAGCGCTCCAAAGCTGGCCAACGAGGCGAAGATCTGCAAGAACAAGAACTGGACGTTCATCCCCTCAGAGGAAGGCGGGATCCAATGGGGAATCGTGACGGTGACGTTCCATCATTCGAGCGGGACTCAGACGAAAACTTACGACTGCACGGGAGTTGCCCTCGGAGGCACCTGCCCCGAAATCTAGAACAATACAAATCGGATGATGAGGAGAGACCGGCCTTCGGGCCGGTCTCTTTTTTGGCAGTGACGTGCCGCTGATCTCGCTGCCCGGTAAGTAAGACTGTGGGAATGGGAAAGCGTCTCAACACAATCCTGGGTAGGGGATGCGAGCACCGGCACACACTCGTTGTCCGCTCGGTGGGTGTCACCAGAACAGTCTGTGAGGACTGCGGCCACCTCAGCTTCAAGATCCAGACCGGGCTGGCACACATGTTCGAGGTCGAAGACCTCGACAACACCGATCTCCAGCGCGTCTCCGGGCTCTAGCCGTTGATAGCCGGGATGATCGTGTCCCCGTACGCCTGAAGCGTCCCTTCCATGTCGTCGTGCATCAGGTAGATGCCGAACTGGTCGACTCCCATGTCCTTCAGCGTTGAAAGCTTCTCGATGTGGTCCTCGACCGTTCCCAACACACAGAAACGGTCGATGATGTAGTCCGGCACAAAATCCGTCGACGGGTTTCCCGCTTGGCCGTGGTGGTCATAGTCGTATCCCTCACGCTCCCGGATGTAGTCCGAGAGGGCCTTCGGCACCTTGGACTCATCGTCCCCGTAACGCGTGACCATGTCAGCCACGTGGTTCCCGACCATTCCACCGAACCACCGCAACTGGTCGCGCTGATGCGCGATGTCGTCGCCAACATACGCCGGAGCCACAACACAGATGTCGATGCTGTCGGGATCCCGTCCCGCCCCTTCGGCGGCGGTCCTAACCGCAGCCATCGTCCACTCGAGGATCTGGGGATCGGCGAGCTGGAGGATGTAGCCGTCGGCGTGCTCACCCGCCATGGCGAGAGCCCGCGGACCGTAACCGGCAGCCCACATCGGCAGATCCCACCCGCTCTCGATCCAGGGAATGGAGAACTCCTTTCCCCTCAGCTCGACGCTCTCCCCCGCCACCAAACGCTTGATCACATCCATGGACTCGACCATGGAATCGATCGTCGTTGGCTTGCCCCCGATGTAGCGGACCGCGGAGTCTCCCCGGCCCATCCCACAGATCGTCCGGTCGCCGAACAGCTCATTCAATGTCGCAAACATCGAGGCGAGCACGGTCCAGTCCCTGGTCCGGGGGTTGGTAACCATCGGCCCTATCACCATGTTCTCGGTGGCGTCGAGCATCAGCGAATAGATGACGAACGGCTCCTGCCACAGGACATGGCTGTCGAATGTCCAACCGTGGCTAAAACCGAGCTTCTCCGCCTTGGCGGCCAGCTCGACGACTCTCGAGGCTGGAGGGTTGGTTTGGAAAACTACGCCGAAGTCCACGTCAGATCACATAGGTGCTGTTGCCGCGGACCAGATACTCCCCGTCCCCGGGCGCACCGTGGTAGGTGTCGTCGGAGATGATCACCTTTCCCTTCGACAACACCGTCTCGATCTTGCCCTGCATCTCCCAACCTTCGTACGCCGAGTAGTCGACGTCCATGTGGTGGGTATCGGCGGAGATCATGTGCTTGCCGTGGGGGTCGTAGACGATGATGTCCGCATCCGATCCGATGGCGATGGTCCCTTTCTGGGGGTACATCCCGAACATCTTCGCCGGGGTCGTCGCAGTGATCTCGACGAACCGATTCAGGCTGATCCGACCTTCGGCGACGCCGCCGTTGTAGATCAGCTGCATACGGTTCTCGACACCGGGCATCCCGTTGGGGATCTTGGAGAAGTCGCCCCGGCCCAACTGCTTCTGGGTGCCGAAAGTGTGGTGGTCGCCCATGCAGAAGGGGCAGTGGTCGGTCGAAACCACCTGGAGGTCGTTGGTCTTCAAGCCTTGCCACAACCTCTCCTGATGACCCTCGGCAGTGTCCCGTAGCGGGGGCGAGCAGACGTACTTGGCCCCATCGAAGCCGTTGCCCAGGTTGTCGAGCGAGAGGAACAGGTACTGGGGACAGGTCTCTGCGTAGACGTTGAGGCCCTGGTCGCGTGCCTGGATCACCTCGTCCAGCGCTTCTCGTGCGGACAGATGGACGATGTAGAGCTGGGCCCCGGTCAGCTCGGCCAACTTGATGGCACGGTGGGTGGCCTCACCTTCCAGGATCGACTTGCGCACAATGCCGTGATAGATGGGATCCGTTTCGCCCCGCTCGAGCGCCTGCTCGACAAGCACGTCGATGGCGATCCCGTTTTCGGCGTGCATGCAGATCGTGGATCCGTCCTCGGCCGCCTTCTGCATGGCGCGGAGGATCTCTCCGTCGTCGGAGTAGAAGACTCCGGGGTACGCCATGAACATCTTGAAGCTGGTCACTCCCTCCCGGGCCAGCAGCTCCATCTCCTTGATGGTCTGGTCGTTGATGTCGCCGGTGATCATGTGGAAGCCGTAGTCGATGGCGCAGTTGCCTCGCGCCTTCTCCATCCACGCCTCCCAGCCGTCCATGGCCGACTCGCCTTTGGTCTGGACGGCAAAGTCCACGATGGTGGTGGTCCCGCCCCAGGCGGCGGCACGAGTGCCGGTCTCGAAGGTGTCGGCGGCGAAGGTGCCACCGAAGGGGAGCTCCATGTGGGTGTGGACGTCAATGCCGCCGGGCATCACCAGCTTGTCGGTGGCATCGATCTCGGTGTCGGCGCTGTGGTCCATCGAGCCGGGCGCGTATAGGGCAACCACCGTGCGGTCCTCGATGAGGACATCCGCCTTCATCGTCTCAGTGGCGGTGACCACGGTCCCGTTCTTGATGAGCGTTCTTGCCATCTTCACTCCTTCTTCACGTCACTTCTGTGAACGGTTGGTTACGGGGCGACCAGGGAGTCGTACACGTCGGGGCGGCGGTCGCGGTAGAAGGCCCACACCTTGCGCACCTCGTCGATCATGTCCATGTCGAGATCCCGGACGATGACCTCCTCCTCGGCGTCGGACGCCGACTCCCCGACGATCTGGCCACGGGGGTCGACGAAGTACGACGACCCGTAGAAATCGTTGTCGCCATAAGGCTCCTTGCCCACCCTGTTGATGGCCCCGATGAAATACTCGTTCGCCACTGCCGATGCCGGCTGCTCCAGATTCCACAGGTACATCGACAGGCCCCTGCTGGTCGCCGAGGGGTTGAACACGATCTTGGCGCCGGCGAGACCCAAGGCACGCCAACCTTCCGGGAAATGGCGGTCGTAACAGATGTAGACGCCGATCCGGCCAACCGCGGTGTCGAAGATCGGGTAACCCAGGTTGCCGGGACGGAAGTAGAACTTCTCCCAGAACCCCTTGACATGGGGGATGTGGGTCTTGCGGTACTTGCCCAGATAGCTGCCATCGGCGTCGATCACCGCCGCAGTGTTGTAAAGGAACCCGTCGTCTTCTTTCTCGTAGAGCGGCACGACCGTGACCATCCCGGTGTCCTTGGCCACCTCGATCATCCGGTTCAGAGTTGGTCCCCCCGGCACGGGCTCAGCCGTGTCCTTGTGCTCGTCGTCCTGCACCTGACAGAAATAGGGGGCGTTGAACAGCTCCTGGAAGCAGATCACCTGAGCGCCCTGGTTGGCTGCATCCTCTGCGAACTTGACGTTCTTTTCGACCATCGACTCCTTGTCGCCGGTCCACTCGCACTGGACCAGGGCGGCTTTGACGATGTTGGCCATGAGACTCCTCTTCGAGACAACTGATGACCCCAAACATACTCGACACCCCGACCGCGGGGGCAAGCGAGGAAGGGTCGGTTCTGGGCGACATCGGGCGGAGCGAGAAAGTAGGTTCCACCACGACCGTTGGCTATCACTGAGGAGGAGTGAATGAGTGCCACAAGTCCTACACAGGTCGACTTGAACTACGGCCTCGAGGACAAACCAGAACCATTTACCAGGGCACTTGGGTTGGGACTCCAACACGTCTTGACGATGTTCGGGGCCACGATCCTGGTGCCTTTGCTGTTAGGGCCGGGTATGGGGATGGATGCGGGTCAGATCGCAATTCTGGCCAGCTCGGTCTTCATCTGCTCCGGCATAGCAACGTTCCTGCAGGTGAGCATCGGATCGAAGCTCCCGATCATCCAAGGTGTCTCGTTCGCCTTCCTGGTGCCGTTCTTTGCGATCATCGCGAAGTACCCGGAGCCGGACGCGATGCGTTACATCGCCGGGATGATCCTCGTGGGAGCGGTGGTCGAGATCACGATTGGCTTCGGAGGGTTGTTCGGCCTGCTCCGCAAGTACGTGACTCCGATCACGATCGCTCCGGTGATTGCCCTGATCGGGCTGTCGCTGTTTGCGCCTGCAGCTCAAACCGCGTCACTTCATTGGCCGCTTTCGCTGCTGATGCTTGCCCTGGTGTTCGTCTACTCGCTGGTCCTTGCGCCCAAGCGCCGGTTCTTCTCACTGTTCCCGGTGTTGCTGGCGATCATCACGTCCTACGTGGTGGCATGGATTCTCACCGCAACCGGGGTGTTCGTGGTGGGCGAGAGCGCCGCGGCCGTCGACTTTGCGGCCCTGCAAGGCGACACTGTCCCGTGGGTCCGCAATCTCGAAGTGGGAGGAGGCGGAATCCTCTTCCCGTGGGGCACGCCCCTGTTCGACTGGAGCTTCTTCATCGCGATCCTGGCGGCGTACCTGGCTTCGATGATCGAGTCCTTCGGCGACTACCACGCCGTATCGCGCATCGCGACCGGGGCAGATCCGGACTCGGCCACGATCAACCGGGGAATCGGCTCTGAGGGTCTCGGCTGCTTCGCAACCGGGCTGTTCGGCGGATTCGCCTCGACGTCGTACTCGGAGAACATCGGCCTGGTCGGGTTGACGCGGGTCGCATCGCGATATGTGGTGATCCTTGGCGCCGGCGCACTTGTGGTGTTCGGCCTTATCGCCAAGTTCGGTGCGGTCGTCGCCACGATCCCATCACCGATCGTCGGCGGCGCCTACCTGGCGCTGTTCGGGCTGATCGCTGCCATCGGCCTGTCGCTTCTGCGTCGAGCCGACATGGACTCGCAACGCAACCTGATGATCGTCGGGTTCGTTCTGTTTGCCGGGTTTGTGTTCCCCAGTTACTTCGGTGGACTGGCCGAGCCATTCGACTTCTTCGGAATCGACTGGCTGTCCGAGATCATCGCCTCGATCGGGTCGTCCGGCATTGCCACTGCGGCTGTGCTCGGCCTTATCCTCGACAACGTGATTCCAGGCACCCCCGCGGAGCGCGGAATGGTCGGAGGTGCTGGCGATGTCTCGATGTCGGCAGACACCGATCCAACCGACATGTAGAAACCGAAAAACCGATTGACCAGAGCAGGGCGCCACTTCATCCGTAGCGCCCTGCTCTGCTCTATCAGGTTCTGCAGAATCTGACCTACGCGGGCAGCGCAGGATCGGTACAGTCCGATCGGCCGAGAATTGGGTGAGCCTGTTGACGTCTCCACCGCCGGGGGATGATGACAAGGGCCGGGGTTGCGTGTTTGCCATTGCGTTCGCCGTCGGTGTGATCATCCTGCTCGGCGGGTTGTGCATCGGCATCGGGATGATCAACTTCTGATGGTCCCTGTCCTCTTCGAGATCGGCTCACTCCCTGTCGGAACCCACGACGTGTTCGTCGTCCTCGGGGTGGGCACTGCCGTTGGCGTCCTCTGGTGGCGAAGCCGAGGTATGGCGAGGGATCCCCGGTTGCCAGCTCTGGTTGCCGGCGGGATCTTCACCGGCGCCGTCTTCGCCAAGCTCAGCACAGGCTGGCAGTACATCGCTTTCTCCGATAGCCCAAGCCTCTTTGGCCTACTGGCCCACGGGGGCCAAAGCGTCCTCGGAGGCCTTGCAGGGGCCTACTTGGGCGTCGTGCTCACGAAACGCCTGATTGGCTATCAGAGCTCGACGGGTGATTGGTTCGCCCCGGCGGTAGCCGCCGGCCTCGCCGTCGGGCGGGTTGGGTGTTTCCTCACCGAGCAAGTGGGAACGGCAACCACCCTTCCGTGGGGCATAACGGTCTCACCGGAGGTAGCAGCCGCTATGCCCTATTGCCCCTCATGCGCCACCGGCATGCCCATGCACCCCTCCTTCATATACGAGATCCTCTTCCACCTCACCGCGTTCTTCCTTCTCATTCGGTTTGGCGACCGATCCGCCCGACCGGGCGACACCTTCAAGCTCTACCTGGTCGCATACGCCGTGTTCCGCTTTGGGGTCGAGTTCGTCAGGGAAAACCCGGAGATGGCGCTGGGTTTGAGCGGCTCCCAGCTGTTCTTGCTAGCCACGGTCCCCCTCGGAGTCACCTACTACCTGTGGCGACGAAGGAACAACCTATCGAAAGTGCAGGTGGCGACATGACTGATCAGCAAGCGAAAGGGCTCCTTGGAGGGGCGGCGATAGCAGGGCTGCTCTCTCTCGTGGCGTCGATCGTGGCCGGTGGCAACCCCATCAACTTCCTCATATTTGGAGGCATCCTGCTGGGTCTGATCGTGGTCTTGGCATGGCTGCTCTTCAGGCGAGGGAATCGCTGGTTCGCGTACGGGCTGCTGGCGGGCTATGGCGTGCTGACCTTGATGTCTGCCGGTCAATGCACGCTGCTCTTCGAACCCGATGCGGGCAGCGTGGTTGGTTTCTTCCTCTACCCGCTGCTTCTGGTGATCGGCACGCTCGCTGCGGCAATCGCCAGCGTGGTCCGCTCTCGAAGGGAAAGAAAGGAGGGGCGGGAATGACGGTCGGTATGCCGGTTCGGGAAGACCGGATATTGCGCTACGTAAACGCCTTCTGCCCACACTGTCACGAGGAAGACCCGCACCGACCACTCGACAGAGTGGAGAGGCTCAGCGGCTACCTCAGCGAGGCAGAGGGACAGGTGTGGCTCGTGCGCGGCTGCCCGGTTCACGGGAAGGTGATCACCCACTACGACGAGGACGCCGAGATCCTCGCCTACCTCGAGCAGTGGACCGCACCAACCAAAGTCCACATCCCCGACCACTCAGGAAACTTCGATCCCGTTCCGGCCGCCTACCTGCGCGGTCTGGGCGAGATGCAGACCCAGCACACCTGCATCCTCCTCGAAGACATAAACGAGAACTGCAACCTCAACTGCCCCACGTGCTTTGCAGACTCCACGCCGCTCCTCACAGGGGTGGCCGACAAGGCCGACGTCTTTGCCAACATCGACCAGCGGCTGGCACGGGAGGGCGGTCGCATTGACGTCCTCATGCTCAGCGGCGGCGAGCCCACGATCCACCCCCAGTTCGAGGAGATCCTTCTAGGCGCCCTGGAACGGAATGTGGTGCGAATCCTGGTGAACACCAACGGCGTCACCCTTTCGAGAGACGATCGACTGCTGTCTCTGATACAGGACAACCGCGACCGCGTAGAGGTCTACCTCCAATTCGACGGGTTCAAGCGAGAGACCTACTTGCATCACCGCGCCGCCGACCTTCGATCGATCAAAGAGCGCGTCGTGGGACGTCTCAGCGAGGCCGGCATCTTCACCACACTCACCATGACCGTCGCTCTCGGAGTGAACGACGACGAGATCGGCGATGTCGTGATGCACGCCCTCGACACGCCTTATGTCGGTGGCGTGGCCATACAGCCCCAATTCGGGTCCGGCAGGTCGGGGCCAATAAACCCGCTGGACCGCCTGACTCACACCGGTGTCCTCAAGAGGCTGGGGCCCCAGACGGGAGGAGCCGTCAACTGGGACGATCTCACCGCACTCCCCTGCTCCCACCCCCATTGCGCCAGTGTGGGCTACATGCTCAAAGGGGACAGCGGAGAGTGGCGGTCGCTGGTCGGCGTGATCGGCCACGATCGGCTGAAGGAGCACCTCGACCTGGTGAGCAACCGGATAATCGACACCGAGCTGACCGGCGAGTTGCGTGAGCTGGTGAAGGCCAGCCTTCTCGGCCTGCTCAGCGAGCAGACTTCGCTGAGCCACCCCACCGTCATGGACCTCTTCCGAGACGTCTGTGAGGCATGCGACCTCGGGTTGAGCACGCTTCTAAAGATGGCGGCCGGATCAAAGCGTCAAGCGGCCGCACTGCGCGAGATGGTTGGGACCCGAATCAAGAGGATCACCGTGAAACCGTTCATGGACATGAACACGATGCTGGAGGAACGCCTGCTCCAGTGCTGCGTCCATGTCGGCACGCGGTCCCCCGACCAGGACCAATGCGTCCCCTTCTGCGCCGCCCAGGCCTGGAGGCCTCTCGGTGAGATGAAGATCGCAGAAGTGGCACGGCGGAAGGCAGAACGACTCGTGCCCGTCGAGCTGTGAGCGAACGCACGACTCCCCCTGCGGCATTCAGCCCTTTCGATCAAGCCGAACCCAAGCAGTTCGACCCCCTCAGGCTGTGCATCTACAGCACCATCGGACTGCTCGCCTGGCTGCTGACCCCGGCTCTCGTCGTGGCCTTCTTCAGCGGGATTGCCCTCATGGCCTATTACAAGGCGCGGAGGGCCGGATTGGTCAAGTCTCGGTGCAAGCTCGGTGACACCCGGCTGGTGATGGCGTATCTAGCTGTGCTCTTCCTGGCCGGAAGCGGCTACACCGTCTACAGGATCAGCCAGCTGCTCTGATTGGGTACGTCTTCTCCCCGGCCTCGATGGGCACCTGGAGCCAGTTTTCGATCGGAGGCAGAGGGCATGAGTAGGCCTCGTTGTACGCGCAGTAGGGGTTGTAGGCCAGGTTGAAGTCGATCGTCACGGTCCCGTCGGGGTTGGGCTCGATGTCCAGATACCGGCCCGCCCCGTACGTTTCTTTACCGGAGGTCTTGTCCCGGAACGGGATGAAGTACCCGGGTTGGCCAGTGGAGTACAACGTCAATGTGGCCTTATCGTCTCCCACCTCGAAGGACACGGTGGCCGTTCGCTGATAGCTGCGCTGTTGACCATCCGAAGTTTGTACCGTCACGACCGAGCCGTCAGCGGCATCAGGCTTGAGCGTGAACACCAGCTCCGGACTGGGGTCGAAGTACGCCAGACCTGGGAACCCGGCTTGATCCGCGGGCTCTAATGGCGAATGGTGGCTCGAGCGAAAGAACTCGTCTTTGTCGCGCCGGTGTTCAAGAAGCTCGTCGATATCCATGGCGGTTGCAACGACACGAGCGAACAACTGATTCCACGGTGAGCCGATTGGCCCATTGCGAACCGACCCGAGTCGGGTGATTCTTTGGCCAAGTCATTCAATCGCCGTGGGAGGCATCAAATGCTGCGAGGCAAGCTCAGACTCGACCGTTCGACCTGTGAACACACCGATTCCATCGCGGTTTCCTCGTCAGGCATGAAGCGGGTCATTTGCAGCGACTGTGGCTTCGTCGGCTTTGAAGCCTCACTCGAGCTCACTTCCCAAGTAAACCGCGACATGTTCGCCCGGGAGATAGATCCAGCCCCGACTCACTAGCGCTGTCCCTGATCTGTGACCGATGTGCGATCATCGGACGCCATGGCACAGATCGCCGTCGTGCTTGGCGACATCACCCAGATCGGGGCTGATGTCATCGTGAACGCCGCCAACCGAGACCTGGCTCCCGGTGCCGGTGTCGACGGGGCAATCAGGGCTGCCGGTGGGCCTTCCATCACCCGCGAGACAGAGAAACTCGGCGGAGTGGAGACCGGACAAGCCGTTGCCACCACGGCAGGCGACCTGCCCGCCAGTTGGGTCGTGCACACCGCCGGGCCCATATGGGGCTCAGTCACAGAAGAAGAAGCGGACACACTTCTGGCTTCC
Organism: Acidimicrobiia bacterium; assembly: GCA_033720975.1. Lineage (GTDB taxonomy): Bacteria > Actinomycetota > Acidimicrobiia > Spongiisociales > ZC4RG35 > JAWWBL01. The sequence continues at coordinate 21,090 of JAWWBL010000019.1, forward strand.
TGCTACCGAGCCTGCCTGGATGTCGCCGCCGACCTAGGGGCGAAGTCCATCGCCTTCCCCAGCATCTCGACCGGGATATTCGGCTACCCGCTGGCTCGAGCCGCCTCCATTGCCACCGGCACGGTGAAACGCCGGCTCGAGAACCACCCTTCAGCGTTGGCGTCCGTCACCTTCGTCTGCTTCGACGAGCAGACGCATCGCGTCTACCGCGACCTACTCGGCGTCTGAGTCCGCCGACTCATCCTCGGCGGCCCGGTTGCGCTTGATCCATTTCCGGAGCCACCAGTACTCGTCGTCTTTCGTCCCCGCGCCCGGAATCGGCTTGCCCTTCCCAGGGAGATCCTCGAACTCGCCACGCTCCATTGCCTCCCGGATCAGCCGATCGACGTGAGCCTCGAACGGCTCACCAGCAGAACCCTTCACACGGCAACCCTACGCATCAGCGAGCGCCGGAACACCAGCGCTACGAGAAAACCAAACACGAAACCGCCTACGTGCGCCTCCCATGCCACGTTCGCCACGCCGACGTTGAACTGGAGGACGAACCAAATCCCCAGGAATATCGCCGCCGGCACCGGGATGATCCAAAACCCGACCAGAGACATCACGCGATGGGCCGGGAACAGCACTGCATATGCTCCGAGAACACCCGCGATTGCACCGGAAGCCCCGACGAGGGGGACCGTCGAGTTGGGATTCATCAACACGAAAGTAAGCGTTGCTGCTATCCCGGCCAGCACATACATGGTCAAGTAGCGGAGGGTTCCGAACGCCTCCTCGACGTTGTTACCGAAAATCCAAAGAAACCACATGTTGGACAGAACGTGTCCCACCGACCCGTGCAGGAACATCGAGGTGAGGATTGCCAAAAGCGGGCTCTTGTCAGGGAAGAGCGGTACGCCACCCTCGCTGCATCGGCCGCCTGACACCTCCTCCACGGTGAGCGGGTCGCCTGTTGTCACTTCGCAGCTGATCGCTGCCCTCTCGTAGAGAAATCCCTGCGGGTCGGAGGACCGATGCTGAACAAGGAAGAAGACGTAGAGACTGGCGAGGATCAACGCAACCGTGATGACCGGAGTGATCCGGGTTGGGTTTACGTCACGGAGGGGGAACATCGGCCCTCAGCCAATCGACCTACCAGGTCCCGGTCAGTTCAGTGTTGCCGTGAGGGTGATCGGGACGTTCCCATCCAACGCCTTGGACACCGGACAGCCGTTCTTGGCCTGCTCGGCCAGCTCTTGGAATGTCTCGTCGCTTATCCCGTCGACGGTTCCGACGACCGAGATCTCCATCAGTGTGATCCCCTCGCCGGGCACGAATGTTGCTCTGGCCTCGACGTCGAGAGCGGTGGGAGGGGTCCCGTTCTTGGCTAGCGCATTGGAGAAAGCCATCGAGAAACAACCCGAGTGAGCGGCGGCGATCAGCTCATCCGGGCTGGTGAGCCCGCCATGCTCCTCGGAGCGAGCCTTCCAGGTGATGGTCATGTCGGGTGCGGCGCCGGAGTCCAGGCTCGTGACTCCACTGCCGTCGAATAGGTCGCCTTCCCAATGGGTGCGGCCTGTGCTCTTGAGTGCCATAGGGTTCCTTCGTCGGGATCGGCCGAAAGGTTACTCGGGGCCGCCAACTGGCCCGTCGAGGGCATACGCCACGATCTCCTCGAGTGGGCAGTCCATTCCCTCCTCGAACGCCTCCTTCTCCTCGCCTTCCAGCTTGGCCAAGGTTTCGGGCTCGAGCCCCTCCATGACATTGAAGTCGGCGATCACCAGATCGGTTCCTGTCTCTTTGCGTAGAGATTCAGCCATCCCAGAGAGGCGGTAAGCACGCTGGGTGTCCCCCAAACCAAATGCCATCGCGGCAATCTCGGAAACGGTCATGACCAAGCCGGACACGTCGCGGTGCGACCAGAAGAGGGTCGTCGCGTCTCGAAGCGGCTCCCAAGCTTCTGCGAACTGTCCGGTACGCACATACAGCGCACCCACCTCGAACATCGACCAGCCCTGGCCGAACTCGTTGCCGGCCCGACGGTAATGGTCGGCGGCCTCCCCGAACCACCGAAGGACCTCTTCGACCGGCACGGAGTCGCGAGTGGCCAAATCCAACAGAATGTTCCCGATGCCCCATGCCGTGTCGGCCAGTCCGGCCACATCATCGAGGCGCAGGTAGATCTCTCTGGACTCTTCGAGCAGGGGCAGGGCGATGGTCTGGTCGTCGGCCTCGAAACCGACTGCCAACCCGTAGTTGTACAGCGCGTTGGCCAATTCCCGATCGTCATCGAGA
>JAWWBL010000020.1:0-23038 GCA_033720975.1 Acidimicrobiia bacterium
CTTTCGAACGCCGTGGCTACCTCGAACCCCTCTTGCTGCAGCCGCTGGGCTGCGTTTTCGGCCGTGAGGCCGGCGACGTTGGGCACGGTGAGCTCGTCGGGATCGACACCGTCCCCTCCGGCCAGCCGGAACAGGAAGAAGAGAAGGATCCCGAGCCCAACGAGAAGAGCGAACGCGGTGATGATGAACGGGAGTTGGGACGGAGGCTCCTCTTCGAGCTCTCGGTAGATCTCGTCGGGTGGCACCGTCGCCGGCGGCACCGATGTCATGACCCTCGTCGCGGATTCTGCGCCACCGGCAGCCACAGCGCCCGTCTCCACCAGCGCACCGCGGAGGACGGCGAGCAGGTCCTGTCTCATCTCCTCCGCCGTCTGGTAGCGGGCGGTCGGGTCCTTCCGGAGCGCCTTGTTCACGACGTCGTCCAGCGCCTTTGGAACGTCTGAGTTCAACGACGACGGGGGAGGAGCTTCGGCGCTGACATGTTGGAACGCGACCGACATCGGGCTGTCGCCCATGTAGGGAGGGCGTCCCGTCAGCGCTTCGTAGAGCACCACGCCCAGGGAATAGACGTCGCTCCGGGCGTCTGCGTTGGCGCCCTGGGCCTGTTCGGGGCTGAAGTAGGTGGCGGTGCCGATGACGGCTCCGGTCTTCGTCAATTCCTGACTGTCATCCCAGGCCCTCGCTATGCCGAAGTCGGTGACTTTGACCGTCCCGTCCTTGGCGAGCAGGATGTTTCCTGGCTTGACATCGCGGTGGGTGAGACCCGCGGTGTGCGCCACCGATAGCGCCGCTGCAGTCTCGGCGATGATCTCCGTTGCCCTGCGATGGAGCAAGGCCCCTTCCGACTTCAGGACGTCACGAAGGGATCGCCCCTCGACGATCTCCATCACGATGAAGTAGGTGTTCTGTGCCTGTCCCCAGTCGTAGATCCCGACGATGTTGGGATGGCTCAGATTCGCCGCTGCTTGCGCCTCGCGGCGGAACCGCTTCACAAAGGCTTCATCCGCCGAATACTGCGAGTGGAGGACCTTGATGGCGATCTTCCGGTTCAACTCCGTATCCAGGCCCTCGTAGACATCGGCCATCCCGCCTCGCGCGATGTGGGACGTGATGTGATATCGCTCGGTCAGTTCGAAAGGGAATTCCATCAGAGTCAGCGAATTCTAGGAGGGGGGTATGCCGCTCTCACGGGTGTGTCGAAAGCCATGTTTGGATGAGGGCTGCGGCGATAGGGGCCGCCAGGGAGCCCCCCGTCGCCGATTCTCCGGACATCGGGCTGCCTTCGATGAAGACGGCTAGCGCAATCGTCGGCCGGTCCACAGGGGCAAACCCGATGAACCAGAGGTTGGAGAAACCCTCTGTGCCCGTTGCCGTGCCCGTCTTGCCGGCCACTCGCACCCCGGGAACGGCAGCCCGACGGCCCGTGCCGGAAGTGACCACGCGTTCCATCATTTGGGTCAGGACTTGCGCCGTGTTGGCCGACATGGCACGTCCGAGCTCGTTGAGGTCTGTGGAGTCCGTCGTGTCCCCTCCCGCGTCAAAGACGCGTTTGACCAGATAGGGACTGACCGCCACTCCTTCGTTGGCAACTGCTGCCGCAATCATTGCCATATGCAACGGCGTAGCGCGGACGTCGCGTTCCCCAATACCCGACTGGGCAAGGGCGGCGGCATCGTCCACCAGCTCCTCCGTCTGCCACCGCGCTTCCGGCACAGACCAGGGGTACTCGATCTGGCGATTGAAACCCAGCGACGATGCGGTGACACCGATCTCCTCTGCGCCGAGCTGCATGGCGAGGTCGCCGAACACCGTGTTGCAGCTCCTGACGAAGGCATTCAGCAGAGTGGTCGACTCGCCGTCGTTGCATGGCCCGCCGTCGAAGTTGGAGATGGTCGCATCGGACCCAGGTAGGGCCAACTCACGAGGGTCGTCGAAGGTGGTGCCGGGTCCAGCGAGACCCACATCTTGAGCCGTAGCGGCCACGACCACCTTGAACGTGGAGCCTGGTGCGTACAACTCCCTGGTCGCACGGTCGCGGAATGGCTCACCCGGGTCGTTGAGGTAGGCCTCCCAGTTCGCGGCCGCATCATCCCCTATCAGGTCCACGGGGTCGAATGAAGGAGTTGACACTGCTGCCAGAACTGCGCCGGTCGCCGGGTCCAGCGCGACTATCGCGCCGCGCTGGTCGCCTAGAGCCTCCACCGCGGCCTGCTGAAGCACAGAGTCGATGGTCAGTTCGACGTTGAGAGGTCGGAGGTCCTGTCCGAGGATGGCTGCCAGGAGATCACTGATTGTCAGATCCCGCCGCGAGCGGAGACTGGACGCATAGGCGCCCTCTATGCCGGTGTCCCCGAAAATGAAGGAGGTGTAGCCAACGACGTGGGCGAACGCTTCGCCTGCGGGGTACTCCCTGGTGAACGAGCGCTTGCTCTCGGCGCTCTCAACGGAGCGGGCCACGACTAGTCCGTCCGAGGTGATGATCAAGCCTCGCTCCTTGCCCCTTTCGCTCAGCGCCGGCCGGGGGTTGAGCGGATCGCCCTTGAGATCGTCGGCTCGAACCACCTGATACCAGGTGACTGTGACGAGCAGGACCGCAAAAGCGCTGAACATCCCCACAGCGAGGCGCCTGATGGGGCCGTTCACGGCGCCTCCTCGTGGCTGAGGGTGAGCAGCATCCCGATCAACAGGAAGTTGCCGACCAGCGCCGACCCGCCGTATGACATGAATGGCAGTGTGATGCCGGTGAGGGGCACGATCCGGAGGATGCCGCCGATGATGAGGAACGCTTGCGTGCCCAGGACGAGGGTGAGCCCGGCAGCCAACAGCTTTCGGAACGTGTCACGGCTGCGGAAGGCAATGCCGAGCCCAACAGCCACCAACAGGGCGAACAAGGCGATTATCGCCACCGACCCGGCGAGCCCGAGTTCTTCGGCCACGGCGGCGAATATGAAGTCGGTCTCCGCGTTCGGGATGAGATCGGGTCTCCCCAGCGCGGGCCCCGAGCCAGTGAGGCTTCCCGAGCCCATTGCGAACAGTCCCTGGGCGATCTGGTAACCCTGATCCTCGTAATTTTCGAAAGGAGACAGCCATCCGGTGACACGTCTTTCAACGTGGTCGAAGAACAGGAATGACAGGACTCCACCGAGAATCGTCAGCAGCCCGCCCGTGACTAGATAGCCCGCGGTCCCGGTGGCTGCGTAGAGCAGGAGCACGAAGGCGGCAAAGAGGAGGAGAGAGGCGCCCAGATCGCGTTGCCAGATGAGGACCGCGACACTCGCCCCCCAAGCCAGCACGAGGGGTGTCAGCTGGCGGGGTTCGGGGAACTGGATGCCACCAATTACACGCCGCGCCTCTCGCAGGGATCGTTGATGATCGGCGAGGTAGGCGGCGATGAATACCACCAGTCCCAGCTTGGCCAGCTCTGCTGGTTGGAAATGAAGCCGGGTCACTTCCAGATCGAGGACCACCCAGAGCCGGGAGCCGTTCAGCTCCAGCCCCCTGAGGGGAAAGCCCCAGTCCTGTGGGAGGTTGGGCAGCAGCAGGAGCCCTAGCGACACGAGAAGAGTCACGTTTCGGTAGCGGCGGAGCCAGGGGATGGTCACCGAGGACAGGAAGGCGATGAGGAGGCTGGCAACGCCTGCACCGATGAGAAGCCACCAACGTTGCAGCCCGGCACGCTGCGGATCCAACCGGTAGATCTCGATGAAGCCAAGAGCTGTCAGCGCCGCAATGGGCGCAAGCAGGAGCGGCGAGGCCTTGGGCACCCACCTGCGAACAGCCAGGTGGAGGCCACCGAATGCGATGAGAAACACAAGGAATGTCAGCCCGCTCTGGGCATCGACATTGTCCCCACGGGCAAAGTTGACCAAAGTGACGCCGAAAGCTGCCAGGGTCGCCGCAATCACGATCATCACGCCTTCGGCGTTGCGGGTCATGGTGCTCCTCAGTCGGTGACGTCGGCCACGATCACCGTGATGTTGTCAACGCCGCCGGCACCGTTGGCCAGCTCGATGAGGTGCCAGGCCACATCGTCCACCGAGCTGCGCTTCTCCAGCGCTTCCTTGACCTCTTCGTCGGTGATCATGTCCGTGAGCCCGTCGGAGCAGACCAGGATTCTGTCGCCTGGCTCGAGCTCCACTTTGATGCTGTCGACGTTCACGAACCGGGTGAGGCCAAGGCATCGAGTGAGCATGTGGCGTTGCGGGTGGTTCCGCGCGTCGTCTTCGGAGATCTGGCCAGTCGAAACTGCCTCAGCGGCGACAGTGTGGTCCTCGGTTAGTTGCTGCATGTCCTCTCCCCGAAGCAGGTAGGCGCGGCTGTCTCCGACATGGGCGAGATGGGCGATCCCCCTGTCATCGAGGAGGAGAAGTGTCATCGTCGTCCCCATCCCGTCGAGGCTCGGCTCGCGGGCGACCTCTTCTCGTATCGCGCGGTTGGCCGCGGCCACCCTGTCCTCGGGCTCCAGATCGCTCGATGCGGCCGTGTTCACCGCGATTCGGGAGGCAACTTCGCCGGCGACGTGACCCCCCATGCCATCGGCCACGATGAGGACCGCGCTGTCAGTTGACTCACCGGATGTGTCGGGGAACGCGGCGTCCTCGTTGTTGTCTCGCACCATTCCCTTGTGACTCGCCGAAGACCAGACGTATCTCACCTGACCTCCAGGATCGTCTTACCCACCTGGATTGTGTCCCCCCGTCTGACCGCCGTGGGCACGCTCACCCGTCTCCCGTTCACATAGGTGCCGTTGGTGCTCCCCAGGTCGTGAAGCATGAGGTCGTTCTCCTGTGCCACCAGCCTCATGTGGAAGTCGGAAGCGTAGGGGTCTTCCAGAGTCACGTCGGCGTCGTCCGAGCGACCCAAGACGGTGACGTCGCTGACATCGATCTCGACTCCCTTCTGTGTATCGGATCGCACGAAGAGGATCTTGGTGCCGCGCCTGCGGGCTCGTTTGACCGATATGCCCAGGTGCGAGCCGATGGCACGGGCGATCTGCCAGACGAAGAGGTACACGAGGCCGAGAAAGATGATGCGGAGAAGAGCGAGGATTACATCGGGCACTATTGATCCTTGAACCGGAACTCGTGGCTCGCCAATGAGATGCGGGAGCCGGATTGCAGACGCATCGGGGTGAGGCTCACTCGCCGGCCGTCGACTTTGGTGCCATTCGCTGATCCCAGGTCCTTGACCCACGGTGTGCCCCCCTTTCTCCAGATGAGTGCGTGTTGCCTGCTCACGTCCTCATAGGGGACCGGTGTGTCGGACGTCGTCGACCGCCCGACGATCGCACGGTTGCGGCCGATCTCGAACGTTGCCCCATCTCCTATCAGCCGCGCCCACACAACCTGCGCCCCGGGCACGACTTCGGCATGACAGATGATCGAGCCCGCCTGCACGGTATCCGCGGTCTCGACCGAGACACTCACCGGGCCCTCCAACCGAAGGCCCTCCTCGGCCGCGTGATCCTCGACTTCATGAGCCAGTGCAATCGCAAGCTCGGTCGGGTCGTCAGCCAGGTCCTCCGGATTGAGAGTGACCATGTATTTGTTGGCAGTTGCAGGACCGGCGGGGTGATCGAAACGAGCGAAATCTGCTTCCCTCGTCAGCCGGTCGGCGATCTCGGAGGGATGCGGCCGCCCTGAGAAGATCCTCCCCGCGGTGTCGAGGAGTCTCTCGAGTCGGCGCTCGAGTTTTCGGGCGACACTCACCGCGCCAGAGGTTACGACGAGTTGGCCGGAACTACCGCAAGGAAAGGCCGACAGTTACGATTTCTGAGCCGATTCGGGCGAGTGGCGGAATTGGCAGACGCGCAGGATTCAGGTTCCTGTGATCGCAAGATCGTGGGGGTTCAAGTCCCCCCTCGCCCACCGGCAAAGTGGGAGCCGGGCTGTGTACGCGCGTGTCGACCTGGCCTCGCGATATGGGTGCTGTGATGCGGGAAACAGCGCGGCTTGGCGTTCAGTTTTGTTTTGCCTGGTCTGCGTACTGACGGGTTCGCATGGCCCACAGCGTTATGGACTCTTCCGTTAGGTTCTGGTATCCGAGCGACTCATCCGTGTACATCACGTCTACGTCTTCGGGATGGTTATCAACAACCCATTGCGCAAAAGGCTCCCAAACCTGGCGCGAGAACCCGTTTTGCAAGTATTCGAAGTCTATGAAAGCTTCGACTATCTCTCCGTCGACGACGACCACATCGATCCGGCTTCCCTCGTACGGGCCGAGTCCCATCTCTCGTGAGTGGATGCCGTGATAGTCGAAGAAACAACGCACCCGAGTCCCAGTGGGCCTGGTGACTACCACATTGCAGGAATCGAGCATGAGTTCGAATCCCTGCGCATTGAACCACCGAAGGGCGGCCTGCCATTCCTGCTGTCCTCCTTCCATCCCTGAAAGATCGGCGTCGGGGGCAAGGTAGGAGTCTGCCCTTTCGGCATCGAAACTCCCGTAGGCCTCGACGAATCCGGTGGCGATTTGGACCGAGACCTCGTCCGGCTCAGTGGAACTTGACGAACCAGCGACGTCATCGCCTTGCCGGGCGATGAGGAGGCCGAGACCGCCGATGACCACGACAGTTAGGAGTGTCGCGAGCACCGCCGTCCGGCGAGGTCTGCTGATCCTCCGGTCATCGGTTGTGATTGGCGTCTGCGTCATGATGCTGCTCCTCTTTTCGAGCTCTCTGAGGTACGCAGCGCCATCGATTGGATCAAGTTCGATCGAACCGGGGTCGGGTACGGGGTTCGCTTGAGCGAACAGCTTCTTCATCCGCTCTTCAGTGGTCACCACTCACCTCTCTTCTGAGCAGCGCGGAATCGCCAAAACTTGTTTCTCTCTTGTCGAACTCCCTTGTCAGGTTCTTCATCGCACGCGAGTACCTCTTCCGTGCCGCATCACTGCGGATGCCAAGAAGGGTGGCGATGTCCGAATACGGCAACTCCTCCCAGAGCGCCAGCCTCAAGATCTCCTGATCGGTCGGCTTTAACCTGGCCAAGGCTTGGTGAACTCGGCGGGACTCTTCGTCGGCGACGACGTATTCCTCCGGAGGGTGTGCCACTTCAATGCCGAGAGAAGCAAGTCTCCCCTCCAAACGTCGACGGCGAAATCCACCGCGCCACTGATGCATCAGAACCCGGTAGGCAATCCCGTACAGCCAAGGGAGTGTCCTATCCCCGGACGGCATCTCGTTGATCTTCTTCCAGGCGACAAGAAACGTCTCGGCTGTGGCATCATCGACATGATCGGCCGAAACTCGACGGCGACAGTACGCAAATACAGATCGGAAATGCTCCTCATAGATCTCGGTGAATAGGGTGCCGAAGTCAGCCACCACGCATGTCCTGAGTTGGTGCTTGCCTCAATAACCTGATCACTCCCGGCCCCAGCCATCTGTGACACGAGTCCTGTCACATTCAACACCCAGCGGGAGTAGGGATAGCGAGCAACACGGAACGCCATCGGACGAGATCCGGGTGTGGCCGACCCGGGACCGTCCGAGGACAAGCTGGGACTGCTAATAGGGGGGAATCCCTGTGTTCGGGGTTATTCGCTTTCAGATGTGACTGCGATAAAAGGGGTTCAGGTTCCTGTGATCGCAAGATCGTGGGGGTTCAAGTCCCCCCTCGCCCACGCAGGTGATCGGACTCAGCCTCATCAACCTCCCGACGAACGATCAGGATCGCGAGAACGTAGCCGATGGACGCCCCGACCATGTTGAGGATCACGTCGTCCGTTGCAGCCACCCGGCCCAGAGCGAGCAACTGAACCGTTTCGACCGCAACTGAGAGGAGAAGACAGCCTGCGAGCACAAGACGCCTGCGGTCGTACCACCCGATAGTCCCGGCAAATCCGATGGGAATGTATAAGAGGACGTTGCCGGCCAACAGAACAGCCGCGAGCGAGGTCGGAGACGCTGCGATCTGCTCGAGGTCTCCCAGACCTCCGCCGCCGGGGACGAGGACGAGATCTCCGCCGGATTCGAACACGAGTCGTCTACCGCGAAGACTGGTGGCCAGGGTCGCGATCAGCGCGAAACCGAGTGTAAAAATGCGGGCAACACGAACTCGTCGTGGGTGCCCGGAGCCCGATGGATTGCTCGGCGTGCTCGCTGCCAGCAGGACCGTGACGGCAAATACCCCGGCACTGAGCCATATCGCCAGGCCAAAGTTGTCGAAAACCCCTCTCATACCCTCATGCTGCCACGTAGGTGATCCAGCGCGTCTTCTGCTTCGCAGCGACCATGCAGGCTTCCGGGCGGGTATTCGCCGACCACGGATCGCTCGTCATGCGATGGTGACCACCCGCGTTTCAGCCTTACAGAGGTTGGCAGTTTCGCACACTGGGCGGCCGCCCTGATCAGTCGCCGGGCAGAACTAGAGGGCAGTCGCGGAATGGGTGGTCGACGACTGTCAACGGCTGCTGGTAGACCTCGGTGAGTAACCCGGCCAGCAGAACCTCACGTGGTGTCCCGTCGGCAACAATCTCGCCCTGATTCATCAGCACGACGCGCCCTGCGTAGACCGCGGCCGCGTTGAGATCGTGCAAAACGACCAACACCGTCTTGCCCTCTCGCGACAGTTCCACAATGAGCTTCAAGACCCTCTCCTGATGTGCCACGTCGAGGGCAGTAGTCGGCTCGTCGAGCAGGACTATCGGCGCGGCCTGTGCGATCACCCGGGCGAGGGCCACCCTGGCCTGCTCTCCCTTGGACAGCGTCGTGTAAGGGCGATTTGCGAATTGCAGGGTGTCCGTCTGAGCCATGGCCAGAGAGATCGTCGATTCATCGCGCTCGCGCGTATTGGCTTCGTCTCTCCTGTGGGGGAATCGGCCCATGGAGACCACCTGAGCGCTGGTGTAGGGGACATCGCTCGAGCCGGTCTGGGTCAAGACGGATCGGACCAAGGCAAGTTCGCCGGGCAGGGCCTGTGAGGTGTTGATCCCATTGAGATGGACCGTCCCCTGGGTGGGGTGAAGATTGCCGGCCACGAGGCCCAACAATGTCGACTTCCCCGCTCCGTTGGGACCTATTACAGCGACCACTTGGCCAGGGACTACATCGAGGTCGATTTCGGATATGAGAGTGGCCTTTCGGATCCGGTAGGTGAGCTCTTCGATGACGATGGTGGGCTCAGTCATCCCGTCCCCTCGTAAGCAGCCACAGAAACACCGGGCCCCCGAACGCCGCGGTCACCAGCCCCACAGGGATCTCGATAGGCTCGATGGCCAGGCGCGCCAACAGATCGGAACCAACGACAAAGACGCCTCCCGCTGCCAATGACATTCCCAGGAGGTGGCGATGGAGGGGGCCCGTCAGCCGGACGACGATCATTGGGACCAGCAGGCCGACGAAGGCGATGACGCCGGCGGTTCCAACGGTTGCACCGACCGCGGCGCCCGTGGCGATCAGCAGCACCGTTCTCACCAGGTCCACGTCGACACCCAGATGACGGGCCTCCGCCTCGCCGAGTCGGAAAATGTCCAACGTGCGCGCCGAGAAGTACATCACGACGGCCGCAGCGACACAGAAGAAGAGGATCGTGCCCAATCCTCGCCAGGTTGAGCCGGCGAGACTCCCAAGAAGCCAGAACTCGATCGGGGGGACCCTCGCTCGGTCGGAGGCAAACACGATGAAGCCGACCCAGGCACTCAAGGCCGCACCCAGGGCCACGCCCGAGAGAATGATCCGGGTGGGGTCGATCGACGGTCTCTTTGCCAAGCGCCTTACCGCGAATGCCGTGATCACTCCTGCGGCCACTCCACCTGCGATCGCACCCTGAATCCCTCCTGCGGATGCGCCAATCGCGGCACCGATGGCGGCTCCGGGGCCAATCCCCAGCAGATGCGGATCGGCGAGGTTGTTTCGCAGGGTTCCTTGGAGAACCGCTCCAGTCAGGGCGAGGGTTGCTCCCACCGTGAGACCGATGAGGAGGCGAGGCATCCGTATGCCCCAAACGACGGCTAGCGCCTGAGCGGAAGGCTCCGGCAGAAAGGAGAGACCCAGCTTCCCGGTGATCACTCCCAGCACTTCGGGACCGGATAGATCCACCGCGCCGAGCGCCAGCCCTCCCCAGGCTGCGGCGCCGAGGGCCAAACCGAGTACGGGCCCAGCCCAGCGACGCCTTTGCCTATAGGGGTCTCTGTGTGCCGCTCGCAGTGGATTCAATCAATGTCCGGGTACAGGTCCCCTATGAATTCGGCAAGAGCCACTCCTACCCGGGGACCCAGGTTGAAGAAGTATGCCTCGTCGTAGGTCAGGAATGCGTTGTCTTCAGCTGCCGGGGTGTCTGCCACACCCGGCAGGGCGAGGAACGCATCGATTCCGCCCAGCGCCTCGAGGCCTGCCTCCGGGAGCACGATCACGTCCGGCGCCGCGTCGACGAGGGCTTCAGGGGTCAGTGGCGCAGCCCCAAAGACGCCCGCTTGGGCCCCGGCGTCGATGGCGCCCGCACCCTCGATCATGGCTTGGGTTGCGGTCCCGGCTCCGAACAGAAACACGACCTGCGGGCCGCGCACGTAGACAAACGCGACTCTCGGGTCAGAGTCGTTCCCAACAACGATGTCACGAGCAGCCTCGATCTCGCCCATGACACGGTCGCTAAGCAATGCCCCCTCCTCTGGCACTCCCAGGACTTCTGCTACCTGGTTGATCTTGGCCTCGACGCCGTCCAGGGTGGTCTGTAGCTCGAGGATCACAACCGGAACCCCCGCACCCCGTAGTTGCTCGATGGCTTCCGGCGGGCCCACCTGGGTATCCCCGATCACCAGGGTTGGTTCAAACCGCAGCACCGCTTCCGCAGTCAGTTGTTGGGCAAACCCGACGGTCTGACCCTGGTCGTTGAGGGCCGCAGCCTCCGGCGGGTAAGTGGTTGTGACGTCGACCCCGACGACGTTGGATCCCATACCCAGTTCGTAGATGATCTCGGTGAGGTCTCCATTGAGCGAGACAATGCGGGACACGTCCGAAATGGTGGTCTCGACACCGTCAGCCCCGACGAAGACTCGTTCTTCGGTAGTGGGTGGTGTGGTCGTCGTAGTCGACGGTTCGGTGACAACGGGTCCAGAGGTTGTCGAGGTAGGCGTCGGTGTGGTGTCGCATGCCGAGATGGTCAGGGCTGCGACAACGGCGAACGCGGTCCAGGCTCTTCTTTTCATGATTCCTCCAGGTATTGGTTACGTGGTCGAGGCGCTGGCACGCCTCTGGCTCCGGTGGATGGATGTCGCACGATCTCCGGCAATCACTCGATATCCGGCCCATATGAGGAGCAGGCCTATCAGTTCGGTGACATAGAGCACTTCGACGACACCGGCGCGGGCGAAGCCGCCGCCGACCCCCGGCAGAATCGCCCCGATCGCGATCAAGACGTTTCCGCGTACCCGCGATCCGGCACCACCTTGTTTGTGGTATTTCCACGCCGACCAGATCGCGCCCCCGATGAGGAAGACGACGGCGTACAGATTGACGACCGGTGAGAAGAACCTGACCCATTGCCAGGCCATCACCTCACCCGACAGTCGGTTGGGCTCGACGAGGTTGGGGATGATCGGGGTGGAGACGACAAATGCTGCGGCGATCGCGACATAGGTGAGCATGGCCACCGCAAGGCGGTCGGCCACACGTTTGCTCATGAGCAGGTAGACCGTTCCTTGTGCCAGCGGTCCGGCTCCGAGCAGGGCACCGGCGATGTACCAGGAGCGGAACACCGGTTCGCTCCACCCGAAGACGGTCGTGAGAGCCTCGGTCAGGGTTCCGACGCCGTAGAGGGCCACTCCGATCATCCACCACATCACGTATCGCGCAGACGGGTTGCGCCTCCAATGGAGGTAGAGCACGCGTGTGAAAGCAGCTGCGATGAGAGTCGTCAGGATGGGCAGGTAGTGGGTCAGGTTGGTTGACATGGGGGTGCTCCGACGGCGCTTTTCTCCGAGTGAAAGTCGTTGCGACATCGACAACAAGTCGAATCGATTCCGACGCACCGTCGAGGGGTCTGGGTCGAGGCGATTCCGTAGAATCGGAAACGTGGAGCCTGAGACCGGATACGCCGTCCTGGACGGCCAACAGATTGCCTATCAGGTGATTGGTGACGGCCCGGTTGACGTCGTCGTCGCGCCCGCATGGTTCAGCGCTTTCGACACCGAGTGGCAGGAGCCACAGATCCGGCGATGGTTGGAACGTCTCGGGTCGTTTGCCCGTATCATTCGTTTCGACCGGAGGGGATCAGGCGCTTCGGACCCCCTCCCCACTGAATCACTGCCGCCGTGGGAAGCGTTCGCCGAGGACATCGCTTGTGTATTGGACGCGGTGGGGGTGGAGCAGGCATTCGTCTGGGCAGATGGTGACGCCGGGCCGATCGCACTGCTCTTCGCGGCCACGCACCCCGAGAGAGTCCGCGGCCTGATTCTCTTTGGGACCAGTGCACGCTTCCTGGCCGACGAAGATTACGAATTCGGCATACCCGAGGCGTACATCGATGAGCTTATCGATCAGATGGTTCAAGATTGGGGAACCGGCGAATTCGTCGCGGAGATGGTTCCGAGCAGGGCGAACGATCGCGAATTCGTATCTTGGATGGCTCGGCTGATGCGGGCGACCGCCACCCCGTCAGCGGTGGCTAAGTACATGGAGGCCTCGACCAAGGCCGATGTCCGTGAAGTGCTTCCAACGATCACCCAACCGACGCTGATCTTGCAACCGAAAGACTTCCCGGTCTTTGGCGTCGACCACGCTCGATACCTGGACGCCAATCTGGCCAACAGCACTCTGGTGGAACTCGATGGCCCAGCTGACGCGTACCCATCGTTCGGCCTGGCCGATCAGGTCACCAGAGAGACGCAGCGATTCCTCACCGGCGCAGCTCCGGTCACCCCAACCGAGAGGGCCCTGGCGACGGTGTTGTTCACGGACATTGTGTCGTCGACGGAGATGGCAACTCAGTTGGGTGATCGGCAGTGGCGGCGGCTGCTCGACCGGCATGACGACACGGTGCGTCGTGATCTGTCGACCCATTCTGGCTATCTCGTCAAGAACACTGGTGACGGGATCCTGGCCACCTTCGATGGCCCGGGCAGGGCGGTCGGATTCGCGCGCGCCCTGAATATGAACCTGTCGAGCATCGGGTTGTCGATCCGGACCGGGATCCACACCGGCGAGATTGAGCAACGCAACGGTGACATCGGTGGTCTGGCCGTTCACCTCGGGGCGCGAATAATGGCGGCCGCCGCTGCCGGTGAGATCCTCGTCTCACGGACGGTTAAGGATCTGGTCATTGGGTCGTCGCTCCAGTTCGTGGACCGGGGTGTGCATGCCTTGAAGGGCATCGACGGGGAGTGGCAGCTCTACGCAGTCGCCTGATTTCCGACGGCTCTGACTGAGGCCCGCTCCCATAGAATCTCGTTGGTGGAACCACGCACTGGATATGCCATGCTCGATGGGCAGCGGATCGCCTACCAGGTGATAGGTGACGGCCCGGTGGACCTCGTTTTCTCTCCGGGGTGGTTCAGCACTTTCGACATCGAGTGGGAGGAGCCGGGCATTCGCGCCTTCCTCGAGCGTCTCGGCTCGTTTTTGAGGGTGATCCGATTCGATCGACGAGGTTCGGGAGCCTCCGATCCTCTCCCCCGGGACGATCTGCCCCCCTGGGAGGCATTTGCCGAGGACATCGCCGCGGTCATGGACGCGGTTAAGAGTGATTCGGCTTTCCTGTGGGGAGATGGAGATGGTGGACCCTTAGCTGTTTTGTTTGCAGCCACACACCCCGACCGTGCACGCGGGCTGATTCTCTTCCACACGGCGGCTCGGTTCCTAGCCGATGAAGGCTACGAGATGGGCATGCCACCGGAGTACGCCGATGAGATCGCGAACCAGTTCGAGGAGAACTGGGGATCTGGCGACATGCTGGCAGGCTTGGTTCCGAGTCGTGCTGGCGACCCTGAATTCAACAGGTGGGCGGCGCGTCTGATGCGGGCTACCACCACCCCATCGTCGGTTCGGAGGTACATGGATGGCGTCATCCGTGCGGATGTGAGGGATGCGCTCCCAACGATCGATGTCCCTGCGCTGGTGATGCACCCAGGAGAGAGCCCCCTGTTGGGGATGGACAGTGCTCGGTACCTTGCCGACCGCATCCCGGAAGCGCGCCTCGTCGAACTCGTCGGACCCCCGGATGTCTACCCGGCATTTGCCCTTGCCGACCAGGTCGTGGCAGAGATTCAGAGATTCGTGACCGGAGCCCCGCCGCCTCCCCGAGTGGAGCGTGCTCTGGCAACTGTCCTCTTCACCGACATTGTTTCTTCGACAGCGATTGCGTCCGAAGCAGGCGACGAACAATGGCATCGGCTGCTCGATCAACATGACACCACGGTGCGCAGGGGCCTCGGCGCCCATTCGGGGAGACTGGTCAAGAACACCGGTGACGGGATCCTGGCTACTTTCGACGGCCCGGGTCGGGCCGTCGGTTTTGCCTCGGCGCTCAGATCGGATCTCTCCGGTATTGGTCTGTCGATCCGGACCGGCATCCACACCGGGGAGATCGAGTTGCGTAATGGGGATATAGGGGGATTGGCCGTTCATCTCGGAGCACGGATCGTGTCGGCTGCCGGTGCCGGTGAGATTCTCGTGTCCCGCACGGTGAAGGATCTGGTGATTGGTTCGAATCTCGTTTTTGAGGACCGGGGAACCCACAGTCTCAAGGGCATCGATGGCGAGTGGCAGCTCTACGCGGTCGCGGTCTGACGTTCTCGGGGCGAGGAGGCGGGGTCAAGGTTGGGGATAGGGACATGCAGTTGGGGGGACTCTGCAGGTACTACCTGAACCCCGCTCCTCAAACGTGTTCGAGATGGTTACCACGTCAGCCCCGACGGCAAGTCGGATCAATCCTCTCGCCGCTGCACCGACCTTAGCCGGTCTATCGTCCGGCGGCGGTGGTGTTCGATCAACCGTCCAGGCCGCGGAGGCGTGCGCGCAGGCTCGTGTGGGTCGCTTTGATAGCCGCGGCGGTCGTGATTTCGATCATGGTTTCCTCGGCTGGCGAGTCGAGTCGCACCGAGCTCGAGTTTCTGGAGACCATCCGGACCCAGGCGACCCAGCTGGCTCGCGACGGCGAAGCTCTTCGCGATGTGGTCGATCGGCTCAGGGACGTCGAGCGTGTGGAATTCGAAACGATGATCGAAACGATCGAAGAGGACCTCGCGGGCGCCTTGGTGTTCGCCGCACAGGACGTGCCTTCATCCTCGCTCACCTCGATCCAGGCGACTTATCGACTGGCCGTCGTGTCCTGGGCGGAAGGCCTCGAAGGTTTCAGCAACGGTCTCCTCGATGCGGCCGACAATCCAGGTAGCGCACTGGCCGTAGATTCCCTGGCCAATGCTCTCGCAGCGCTGAGAGCCGGAGACGCTCTTTATCGAGTGCTTGTCAGCGAAGTTTCACGCGAGGACACTCCGACTCCCGTGGCGGAGATGCCCGACGTGAGGCTCTCGCCGCGGTCGGGCCCTCTCGCCACGGTGTCGGCTCTGTTGGTGTCGGCTGTTGCGGCCGATGGAGGGCTCGGGTCGAGACCCGGATTGGCCCTCAGCCAACTGCTCGCCGAACCCGCATGGCAGGTGAACCCCAACGGTCAGGCTGTCGTCCCCACCACGGATTCGATCACCTTCTCGGTTGTGATAACCAATTTGGGCAACGTCCCTTCGGACACTGGAAGCGTCACTCTGGTCTTGTCAAGCGCCGATGAGACGCGTGAGCTGAGTGCTTCGTTCGAGGCGCTCGCGCCAAACGAACAGCTGACGATCGTCTTTGACGCGCTGCAGGTAGCCCCCGGGGGGGCCTACCAGGTGGAGGCCTCACTGATCACAACCAACCCCGATTCCGATCTGACCGACAACACCAAAGAGGTCCAGTTCAACGTGAATGGGTAGCGCGTTTGCGCACTATCTGGGTGGGTGTGCCCCCTGCCCACCGTTACCATCCCCCACCCCATGATCGACCCCAAACTCCTACGAGAGCGGCCTGATGTTATTGCCGAGTCACTGCGACGGCGGGGCCTGGAGGTGGATCTCGATGGGCTGGTTGAGCTCGAAGCCTCACATCGGGCTGCGTTAGCTGCTGCCGAAGAGCTGAGGGCGCGGCAAAAGCAAGCGGGAAGGGAGATCGCCGGCCTCGAAGGCGAGGAGAAGCAGGCCGCGATCGACGAGGCGTCGAATCTGGCCGCTGACGTGAAGGCGGCGACTGCCCGTGCCGACGCCCTGGCTGATCAGTTCAGGCTGGCTTGGCTCGAGATCCCCAATCTGGTCGATCTCACGGCGGCGGACGGGTTCACTGAAGAGGACGCAGTGGAGGTGAGACGCCATGGTGACATTGCCACCGAGGGCGCCGATCACGCCTCGCTGGGTGAGTCGCTGGACGTGATCGATACCGAGCGTGCCGCCAAAGTCTCCGGAAGCCGTTTCGGGTATCTGAAGGGAAAAGGGGCGCTGCTCGAGCTGTCATTGGTGCGTTGGGCAATGGACCATTTGAACGAGGCTGGCTTCACACCGATGATCCCGCCCGTTCTCGTCCGGGAGCCTGCCCTCGAAGGCACCGGGTTCTTTCCCGAAGCGAGAGAGCAGGTCTATGAGATCGAACGGGACGAGCTGTTCCTCGTCGGCACGGCGGAGGTTCCCCTCGCCGCATATCACGGTGACGAGATTCTCGACCCCGACGACTTGCCGATCCGATATGCGGGGTTCTCAACGTGCTTTCGCCGCGAGGCGGGCACATATGGCAAGGACACGGCCGGGATCTTCAGGGTTCACCAGTTCGACAAGGTCGAGATGTTTGTGTTCACGTCTGAGGAGGTTTCCTCCGAAGAGCACGAGTATCTCCTCTCGGTCGAGGAGGAGCTGGTCCGGCAACTGGAGGTGCCGTACCGCGTCGTGAATGTTGCCGCGGGCGACTTGGGCGCGTCGGCAGCGAAGAAGTACGACATCGAGGCCTGGTTCCCAGGTGAGCAGCGGTTCCGGGAGATCACATCGTGCTCAAACACGACCGACTTTCAGTCCCGGCGGCTGAAGATTCGCTCTCGTGGGGATAAGGCAAACCCACTGGTGCACACCCTGAACGGGACGGCATGCGCGGTCGGGCGGACCATCCTCGCCATTCTGGAGAACCATCAGCAGCCCGACGGATCGGTGATGATCCCGGCTGCCCTGCGGTCCTATACCGGGTTCGACATCATCGAGCCGTGAGCGAGGTCTCCGACCCGATCTTCGCCCGAATCGCCTCCCGTTACGACCTGATCAATCGAATCCTCTCCCTGGGTAGAGAGCGTGCGTGGCGGGCTCGGGGAGTCAACATGCTTCCCGCGGGGCGGGTGCTGGACCTGGGCTGTGGGACGGGCGACACCGACTTTGGGGACCGGGTGGTCGTCGGCCTCGATCCGGTGCTCGAGATGCTGGAGCTGAGCACTGTTCCGGCGCGGGTGGCCGGTGTCGGAGAGGGGATCCCGCTGCGCAGTGAGTCCGTGGACGGCGTGTTCAGTGCTTACGTTTTTCGGAATCTCACCTCTGTGGACGAGACGCTGGCTGAGGTGGAGAGGGTGCTGGTGCCGGGAGGGGTGCTGGTAGTCATCGGGCTGACCAGGCCGCGAAACGGGATTTTGAGGTGGCTTCACCGGCTGGGGACGGCGGTTGTTCTTCCGGTGGTGGCCCTTCTTTTCGCAGGAGCTCCACGCGAGTACTGGTACCTGCACAAGAGCCTTGACAGGCTTCCTGCACCGGAGGTCATGTTTGCCGGCGGGACCCTGGTGCTCGAGGAGGTGTGGCGGACCGGCATCTTCGGCTTCGTATACGGGGTCAGGCTCCGCAAACCGCAAACCTGAACTCCGTTGGTGGGCAACTGGCCGCAGAGAGTGACCAGAAACGCAAACCTCAGGTAGGTAGCGCCCTATATGGCCGCTACCTACCTGAGGTTTGCGTGATCGTGACCCCGCCGTCGAGGCACGGGCACGTCGGTGAAACCGGCCGCCGACTCAGACCAGGCACTCCCGCAGCACCCGGAGCGGTCCACTTAGGGCTGCTTCCTTCCGGACCTGACCCGGTTCGTGGTGCTCCGCCGCGCGGGACCCGGCCGTCAACATCACGTATCCGGCATCGCGGGAGAAATACCCCCGACATGTCGCACCCCTCGGGCGGGGAGTTCGGCCCCGCATGAAGAGGGTTTCGGGTACAGGGCACCCCTAGTGCCCCACCTACACGATCACCGGGAAGGCTACCGATCGGACCGGTGTTACTTTCAAGCCGTGGACCTCTCGCGATTCGGCCCCAACTTCAAAAGGGTCTTCCTGGCATCGCTCTTCGAGCAGATTTCCTTCGCGCTGTTCGTCCACTTTCCCGGATACCTGGCCGACCTTGGGGTGACCGAGGGCCGGATCGGCGTCCTCTTCTCGGTGTCCGCCGTGATCGGCCTGGCGAGTCGCCCCCTGATGGGTCGGGTCCTCGACCTCGTCCACCGTCGCACCGTGCTCCTCGCTGCGGGGGCGATGGAGGTCGGCCTTCTGATGGCGTTTCTCACGACATCGACTTGGGGCCCGTGGTTGTGGGCGGTCTTCTTGGTGTACCGGGTGATCCAGATGTCTCTGTTCACGACCATGCTCACCTATGGCGCCGACTCCCTCCCCATGGCTACCAGGACCCAGGGTCTTGCCCTATTCGGGCTTGCCGGGCTAGGTCCGATCGCGATCTCCGGTGTGCTTGGCGACTTCGTGATCGGGATTAGTGGCTTCGACAGCCTCTTCCTGTTGGCCGCCGTGATGAGCCTTGCTTCCTTTGCAACCGTGTGGACTCTGCCCACCTTGCCGGTTCGGGGCCAGCAGCCACGGCGTAGTTTTTGGAAGGCTCTCACACAACGAAATCTCCTACCCCTGTGGTTCGCCACGATGTTGTTCGCCCTTGGCGTTGAGGCTCTGTTCACCTTCGCACGCACCTATGTCGACGAGCGACAGATAGGGACAGCCGGTCTTCTGTTCGGCGTTTATGGGGTCACCGCCGCCGCGACGCGGATCGCGGGAGGTCGCAACTACGACCGCCTCCCCCATAGGCCTCTCCTGGTGGGGGCGACCATCGTCTACGGGTTCGGTCTCGGTCTCCTGGCAGTGGCGTCAGGGCTTGTCACATTCGTCTCGGGCGCCGCCCTGGCCGGTGCCTCACACGGAGTGGCTTTCCCGCTGCTCTCATCGGAAGTGGTCAATCGGGCGCGAGTCGCAGAGCGGGGATCGGCGATGACCACTTTCACCTCCATCTTCGACGTCGCATTGCTTCTCGGCGCTCCCGCCGTGGGTTTCCTGATCGAGGGCTTCAGCTATACCGCCGGGTTCGGCGTTACGGCGATCGTTATCGCCGCCGGTGCTGGCGCCTACACGCTTTGGGACCGGAGGCTTGTCCGCTCATCGGCCCCTCTTGTCGCCGAAGAAGTCCTCGAGTAGCGCGCCGGCCTCCTCGGCAAGGATTCCTTCCACCAATTCGATGCGATGGTTGAGACGCCGGTCTTGTGGGATGTTGTATAGAGACCACGCGGCTCCCGTCCTGGGGTCGGCCGCCCCATAGACAATGCGGTCGAGTCTTGCCCATACTGCTGCCCCGGCACACATGGGGCACGGCTCCAGGGTGACTACCAGGGTGTGTCCGGTGAGCCTCCAGTCACCGATCTCGCGGGCCCGAGCCGAAAGCACAAGCATCTCGGCATGTGCTGTCGGGTCCCGGAGCTCCTCCCGTCGATTTCTGTTGACCGTGACCAGGGCCCCGGTTGCATCGAGGAGCACCGCCCCGACGGGGACGTCACCAGCTGCCCCGGCCTCACGGGCCGCGGCCAGGGCTGCACTCATCGGCTCGGTGTAGTCGCGCTTGGAAATGGGCTCACTCACGGGCCGGCATTATCCTTCTTGTCTTCGCCGGTCAGGCGGGTATTCCGGAGGGATCGCATAGTCTGGCCTAGTGCGCGGCACTGGAAATGCCGTTGGGGGTTTGCGCCCCCTCGAGGGTTCAAATCCCTCTCCCTCCGCGTTTCGACGTTGGCAGGCCTAGTCGCTCGACCCAACGCGATCACAACCTATGACCTCCTGGAGGGGTCGCATAGTCCGGTCTAGTGCGCGGCACTCGAAATGCCGTAGGGGGCTGACGCCTCCTCGTGGGTTCGAATCCCACCCCCTCCGCTCCTCCGGGCAAACCTCAGGTAGGTAGCGCCCTCAGAGGGCGCTACCTACCTGAGGTTTTGCTGAAAGGCGCGAGAATGAGGGCGACCAGGAGGGGTGGCCGAGTGGTCTAAGGCGACGGTCTTGAAAACCGTTGGGCCCTATCCGGGTCTCGTGGGTTCGAATCCCACCCCCTCCGCCGGTACCGTTTCCGGTAAGGCTGGACAACTGAATCTTGGAGAGGTGGCCGAGTGGTCGAAGGCGCTCGCCTGCTAAGCGAGTAAGGGGTTTTAAGCCTCTTCGAGGGTTCAAATCCCTCCCTCTCCGCCGAAGAGCTCAGCCCTCGGCGACCCGAGCCAATTGAGGCAGGTGGCGTAGCCAGCCCTCGCGATGCGACGATGTCTCGTCATCTGGTAGGTCGGAGTGGGTCAGCACCAACAGGGTCCCTCCGTCCTCATCCTGAAGTTCGATCGTGACGAGGGTCGATCCGGGCGGTATACCCGGCCTGTCCACCCAACCCCATGTGAAAGTCAGCCTCTTGTCAGGGACGAGGTCGGTGAACTGGCCGCGAGCGTTCATCCCGTTGGCCATGACGATCGAGAAGATGCCGCCCTCCCTCGCGTCGATCGTGGCCGACTCACCTTGCCATTGAGTCCACCTTTCGGCCTCCGTCAGATAGCGATACACAGTCGACGGCGAAGCCTTGATGTGTTGATGAACGATGATCTCAGCCACTCTCAGAATCCTCGATCGTCTTTGCGAGATGCGAGAGGGTCTCCCGCCACGCTGCTTCGAGAATCTCCCGGAACGGCTCGAGAGCAACCTTGTCGGCCCTGTAGATCCTGCGGTTTCCATCCTGCCGCACCGTCACCAGCTGAGCCTCGCGCAGGACGCGCAAGTGTTGCGAAACAGCGCCAAACGTCACGTCGAATCTCGAGGCGATCTCGCTTGCAGGGAGTTCGGCATCCCAGATCATCTCGAGGATCTGTCTTCTCTTTGGCTCAGCGAGGACTTGGAGCGTGTCCACCCAATCTATTTTAGCCCGATTTGAAATTGATCCGGGCGTGTTATATAGTCACAGCTAAAATAGCTGACGACCCGAGGAGGGATGGCTGTGTCAAGGTTCATGATGATCTACAGAGGAGAGGCGACCGATCTGGCAGACATGTCGGAGGAGGACGCCGCCGAAGTGATGGCGAAGTGGGGCCAGTGGATGGCGAAAGTTGGGGTGGCCGTAAGCGACGTCGGAGCGCCGTTCGGCCCAGGCATCTCCCTGGTTGACGACGGCTCGACGGCTCAGGCCGTCGCGCTCACCGGGTACTCCATCGTGGAAGCCGACGACCTGACAGCAGCTCAGGACCTCGCCGATGGCCATCCCTATCTGAGTGAGGGAAGCGGCAACTACTCGATCGAGATCTTCGAGTTGATGCCTGTCCCGTTCTGAGACCGATCGCGGGCTAGATCGGTTCTTCGCGAGCAAAATCCGAAATACCGGACGACGTGCATTAGGAACGCGATTCGATCCACTCCTGGACGACCTGACCGAGCAGCGGCAGAGGCATGGCGCCGTGGGTGAGCAGGGTGTCGTGAAAACCCTTGATGTCGAAGCCGTCACCCAGGGTCTTCTCGGCGTGACGTCGGAGGCGGAAGATCTCGAGCTGGCCCATCTTGTACGCCAGCGCCTGGCCAGCCATGCCTATGTACCGATCGACCTCCTGTTCAATCGTCAGTGCGCCGATCGGGGTCCACTTCTGCAGGAAGTCGATCGCTTGCTGCTTGTCCCATCCGAGCGCGTGCATCCCGGTGTCGACCACGAGCCTTCCTGCTCTCCAGGCGTCGGCCGAGATCATCCCGAGCCGGTCCGACGGGGACGAGTAGAGGCCCATCTCGTCCGCGAGCCTCTCCGAATAAAGGCCCCAGCCCTCCGTGTAGGCATATACCAATGAGTATCGGCGGAACGCGGGGATCCCGGGCGATTCTGCCGCCAGGCTTCGGTCGAAGTGGTGCCCGGGCACTGCCTCGTGGAAGTGAATCGACTCGTATTCGAACCGCTCCCGCTGCTCGGGCTTGTATGTGTTGAGGAAGTACTGGCCATCCCTGGAGCCGTCGATCGGCGGTTGTGAGTAGTACGCCGGCGGCATGGCGGGGGCCACTTCGGCGGGAACCGGCACCACATCACACATCGTCTTGGGCAGGGCTCCGAACCAGTCGGGGACCGCACCCCAGGCCCGTTCGACAGCGGCGCGCGCATGGCTGAGCATCTCTTCCTCGGAGGAGAAGTGGGCTTCCGGTGCGGAGCGCAACGCCCCGAAGACCTCGTCCATGGTCGTCGCTCCGAAGGCCTCCCCGCCGATCTCCACCCATTCGGCTGCGTTTATCTCTGTAGCCCATTGCAGCCCGATGTCATGAATCTCCTGAGGAGTCTTGTCGAGCTGGGTGTACTTGTGGATGAGGTGCGCATAGAGCTCCTCACCCCCCTCCATCCAGATCAACCCACATTTGTCGTCGGGCCGCGCCACCGGAGCGATGTGCTCGACCAGCCCGTCGCGGTAGGTCTGGACGGCCGGTCGGATGACCGTCTGAACCAGCTCCGTCGCCTTCTCCCTCCAGCGATCGGCCGTCTCACCGGACTGGGGGAGCTTCAGTCTGAGGAACGGATCAGTGTCGAGTCCCGAGCCCAGGTACCCGTCAAGTTGGCTGAGGACCCTGTCCAAAGCTGCCTGAGCTGGGGTTTGACCCGTCCCCGCAAGCCGGCGGTGAAGCCGGAGCGCTCCGTCGAGGTGATCACCCACCTTCGAGTAGCGCTCGAGAAGGGCGTTCGCTTGCCCCATGTTCGTCACGGTGGCGATACGCGCTCCCTGCATGAGAACGATGTGCGGCCCGGTGAA
>JAWWBL010000021.1:0-22706 GCA_033720975.1 Acidimicrobiia bacterium
CACCCTCAACCTCCTGATCTACCTCCTCGAGTCGCCGCGACCGGTTACGGCCAACGAAGTTCGCAATACCGTCGCCGGGTACGGCGAGCAGTCCGACGAGGCGTTCCACCGCATGTTCGAGCGGGACAAGGACGTGCTCCGGAGTCTTGGCGTTCCGATCCGCCGCGAGGCTCTAGACGGTTGGGAGGTCGACTATGGATACACCGTCGATCCGGAGGAGTACGCGATCCCCGATCCGGGACTGACCCACGAGGAGCGTGTGGCATTGTCGATGGCCGCTCGGATCGTGCGACTGGGAGGGTCAAACGCAGGTGTGGACGCGTTGCTCAAGCTGGGTGGCGTGGAGCGTGGCGCAGGACTCGAGCCGCTAGGAGCAGATCTGGGAGCCGAGGGAGACGTCCTCGGCGATCTTTTCGGCGCGTTGATGGAGCGACGGGTTGTCGAATTCGAGTATCGAGGGCACCCCCGATCGGTCAAACCGTATGGGATGTCCCACCAAAGGGGTCATTGGTACCTCGTTGGCGCGGTGCCAGAAGGAGAGCGGATTTACCGCGTCGATCGAATACAGAAGCTCCAGGTGGGCGCTGAGCGCCAGGCCTTCAGAAAACCGCGTCGCTTCGACGTCAGAGAGGTGATGGCAACTCACCCCTGGGAGACAGGGGGCGACGAAGCGGTGACGGCAACGGTCAGGTTCGATAGCGACGTCGCCTGGTGGGCGGCGCGAACCCTCAAGCTCGCCGAGCCCCATGGTGAGCTCGTGGCAGAGGTTCCCGTGGCCAACCACGACGCTTTCATCGGATGGGTGCTGAGTTTCGGCTCGTCCGCAGAGGTGCTCTCTCCTTCGTCCATCCGAGAGTCGATCAAGGAGAGGGTGGAGGAGGCTCTCGGAGGGAAGACATGACCAGCAAACGAACGGTCTCGCGCCTGTCGCGGATACTCGCATTGATCCCCTATGTGCTCGAGCGAGAGTCGGCTGAAGTGACGGATGTGCTCGAGAGATTCGGGTACACGCCCGAACAGCTGACGCGTGACTTGAACACAGTGTTCGTGTGTGGACTTCCCGGATACGGCCCCGGCGATCTCATGGAAGCCTTCATCGACGAAGACGAAGTGATCATCGACGCTGCCGGGTACTTCAGCAACGCTCCTCGCCTCACGCCATCCGAGGCGCTCGGTCTTCTTGCTGCTGGTCTCACGGTGATCGGATCAGGGCAGGGAACCCCGGCCCTGGAGCGCGCGGTGAAGAAGCTGACAGCCGTCGTAATGCCCGACGCCGAGTCGACTCTCAGCGTGGACGTGCTAAACGAGGGAGAGGTTGTCACCTCGTTTCGGGAAGCGGCCAGCGAGCAGCGGGTTGTTTCGATCTCCTATCTCTCGGTCGGAAAAGAGGAATTGACCGAGCGCGACATCGAGCCCTGGTCGGTGTTCACGGCTTTGGGTAAGTGGTACGTGACCGGCTTCTGCCGCCTCGTTGGCGACGTACGCACTTTTCGCCTGGACAGGGTCAAGACATGGAGCGTTGGGGACGAGGCCTTCGAGCGGCCCGAAGAAGTGCCCGAGCCCGGCGTTGGCTACGTCCCGTCGGTTGACGACGTCGTATGTGAGATCTCGCTGGCTGCTCCGGCACGCTGGGTCATGGAGTACTACCCGGTGGAGGTGCTTCGCGAAGGCCCGCGCAGCACCAGAGTGCGCTTTTCGTCGCCCGACGTCGAAGTTCCAGCCCGGCTCCTCCTACGTTTGGGCGGCACTGCAACCCTCGTCGAAGGCGAAGCCGTCCGTCGCCGCGTTGAGGAATTGGGCAACGAGCTCCTCACCAGGTACCAATAAGGTCGATAGACCTATCACCCCGCCTTCAGTCACACCTGATCACTGCCGATCACACCATTCGTATGGGAGACCGGAGATCAGATATGACGACCATCAAGACCACATGCGCCCGGTGCGGAGACATTCACCTCACTCCCGGACAAGTTTCATTGGAGCTCCGCCCTGGCGGACGGGAGGGCGACTATTTC
Source organism: Acidimicrobiia bacterium (assembly GCA_033720975.1). Lineage (GTDB taxonomy): Bacteria > Actinomycetota > Acidimicrobiia > Spongiisociales > ZC4RG35 > JAWWBL01. Next base: position 2,016 of record JAWWBL010000021.1, read on the forward strand.
TTTGCCTGCCCAACTTGCACAGACATTCAGAGTCGCCCCGCCAACGCTCGAGTGGTCAGTGTTCTTCTGGCAACCGGTGTTCAGTTCCAAGTGGTCAACCCAGACCCGATCAGCGAGACAGAGATTGACGCGTTCGTAGCCGCCCTCGACTCGGAGCCAGATCCGCTCCGTCTCCTGGCCGGCTAGGACCACGGCGGGCGCTTCCAGGGCAGGGCGCTCCCCGGACGAAGCGAAGGTGACGGCTGCGGTCGTCACCTTCGTGCTATTTCAGCCTCCCCACCCCTACCATCCATTAACGATGCAGGGTGGAGAGCTCATCATCATCGCAATCATCGCGCTGATTGTCCTCGGACCTCAGCGGTTGCCCGACGTTGCTCGCAAGCTGGGCAGCTGGACGGCCGAACTGCGCAAGGCTGCTCGCGAGATCAAGAGGGGCCTCGAACAGGAGGTCGCTGAGATCAAGGCGCCTCTCGACGAGGTCAAGAAACCGTTACGGGAGATCCGCGGCGACCTCCGAGATGCAGATCCAAGGAAGTTCGAGTGGACCGGCCCCAAGCCCGTCTCGGGACCCACACCCGAAGATGCAATGGCTGATCTGGAGAAGATCGAAGGCGACAGCGACCCGGACGCCGAGGCATCTGAGTGACCGAGGGGGCCAGAGGCGAGCCGGTTCCGGTCGAGGAGCAGAGATCCTCGCTCCTGAGCCATCTCGAAGAGCTCCGCTGGCGCGTCTTCAAGATGTTCATCGCAGTAATCGTCGGCGCGATCGCCGCGTTCGTCTTCACCGATCAGCTCCGGGACATCCTTCAGGCACCGTTCGAATCGGCGGCACCAGGGTTCCGACTTCAGGCACTCACCGTGACCGAGGAGTGGGGCGTTCTCATGCGAGTAGCGCTCTTCGGGGGCGTCATCCTGGCCAGCCCCGTGGTCCTGTACCAGGTCTGGGCTTTCGTTCACCCGGCATTGACCAAGAAGGAGAAGAAGTGGGCCATCCCTATCGTCTCGGCGCTGGTGATCCTGTTCATCGGAGGGGTGCTGTTCGGCTATACCGTCCTGCCCAAGGGTCTCGACTTCCTGCTCGGAGTGTTCGATGAGGTCGACAACAACCTTCGTATCGGCGACTACTACTCGTTCACGCTTCGATTCCTGCTGGCGTTTGGCCTCGCGTTCTTATATCCGGTGTTTCTGTTCGCAGCCGGGGCGGCCGGCATCGTCTCCTCGGAGCAACTAGCGCGAGGCCGAAGATGGGCCGTCCTTGCAGTTGTTGTCGCTGCGGCACTCATCACACCCACAGGTGATGTTCTCAACCTGATGATCCTGGCGGTGCCCCTCTACTTGATGTACGAGGTGACCTACTGGCTGATCAGGTTGATCCTGAAGAAGTGATCGGTGCTCTGAGCGGCTTCTGGGCACAGGTGTCCTTCGAGCCCGATCGTTTCCAGAAAGACGCGGCAGAAGCGATTGCCAGTGGTTTGTCGGTGGTGGTGACCGCTCCGACTGGTGCGGGCAAGACGCTGGTCGCCGAGGCGGCAATTCACATCGCTCGCTCGCGGGGATCTCGAGCCTTCTACACCACGCCGGTGAAGGCACTCTCCAACCAGAAGTTCGGGGACCTGACCGACATCCACGGACCGGAAAACGTTGGGCTCCTCACCGGAGACAACGTCATCAACGGTGAGGCGCCGATCGTCGTGATGACCACCGAGGTGCTCCGCAACATGGTCTATTCGAGCTCGTCCCAACTCGACAACGTGTCAGTCGTTGTTCTGGACGAGGTCCACTACTTGCAGGACCGATCCCGTGGGGCAGTGTGGGAGGAGGTGATCATCCACACTCCAAGCCGGATCCAACTCGTTTGCCTTTCTGCGACCATCGCCAACAACGCCGAGTTCTCAGGCTGGGTCGAGGAGAGGAGAGGGCCAACGCGCCTCGTCAGCACCTCAGACCGACCGATACCACTCGAATCGATGTACATGATCAAGGACAAGATGGGTTCGGGCCAACTTCACTTGCTCCCCACTTTCACGGACAGGGATGGTCGGCGCAGACCCAACCCGAAGATCGAGCACATGCTCGGGCTCGAACGGGGGAGGCGGCGTCGCTACAAGACCCCCAACCGAGCAGATGTCGTCGAGCGTCTCGCCGAAGAGATGATGTTGCCTTCCATCTACTTCATCTTCTCCCGGGCCGGGTGTGATGCGGCGGCTCAGAGGCTCGTGGACTCGGGCATGATGTTGACCGACTCGGGTGAGCGATCGGCCATCCGCGAGATCGTTGAGGACAGGACCAGCCATCTCGAGGACTCTGACCTCGCTGTCCTGGGTTATTCACGGTTCGTCAGCGGGCTGGAGGCGGGCGTCGCGGCACATCACGCCGGGATGGTCCCCGCCTTCAAGGAGACTGTCGAAGAACTGTTTACGCTCGGCCTGGTGAAGGTGGTTTTCGCCACTGAGACCCTTGCGCTCGGTATCAACATGCCGGCGCGCTCGGTGGTCATCGAGAGTCTCTCCAAGTTCAACGGCGAGAGTCACGAACCGTTGCGCCCCGGCGACTACACCCAATTGACCGGCCGCGCCGGAAGACGTGGCATAGACGTCAAGGGGTTCGGAATAGTCCTCCACTCACCGTTCGTGAAGTTTTCCGATGTTGTCGAGATCGCCGATGTCGGGGCACATGAGCTCAGGTCGAGTTTCCGCCCCACGTACAACATGACTGCCAACCTGGTGGCGAACTACACCAAAGAAGAGGCAGAAGAGCTGCTCGAGGCGTCTTTCGCCACTTATCAGCGTGGGGGTGACCTCGACCGGACGGTGGCGAGCATCGAAGCCCTCGAACATCAACTCGCGCAAGAGGAGGACCTTGCCCGATGTGACCGTGGCAGCGTCGACGAGTACCTCGCCGCCATCGAGGCCGCACCTCCCGATAGGCGGCGCTCGGGAATCGGAGCTCTTCTCTCGCCCGGAGTCGTCATTGACGTCGACGGGGGCTCACGCGACGGCCGCTACGCAGTGCTCAAGCGACTCTCATCCAAGGGCGGCGCCCGGTATTTGGTCCTCTCGACCTCCGGTCGCGTTTCGACCTTGAGCTACCGGCAGATTCCGGAGACCAGCCAAACGGCGGGCCGTATCGAGCTGTCGGTGCCTTTCAAGCCGAGGGATCGCAAGTTCATCCAGGAGACTCTCCGCAAATTGCGCCGAGTCAAACAAAGGCGTTCCAATCGATCGCCCCGCATCCACACACTCGTGGAGCATCCGGTTGCTGAGTGCCCCGACGCCGCTCGTCATGTGGCTGCGCTGCGCAAAGCACGGAGGATCAGGCGCCGGCTCGATCAGTACCGCTCGTCGCTCCGTTCCACCGGTCACGGTCTCATCGGGGAGTTCCATGCGATACAGGACACGCTCGGCGATCTCGACTATCTGAACGGATGGGAGCTGACCAGCCGGGGCAAGCGTCTGCGCACCTTGTACAACGAACTTGACCTCCTCCTTGCTGAGACGATCGAGCGTGGGCTCCTCTACGGTCTCGACCCCGCTGAGCTCGCCGCCATGGTGTCGGTCTTCGTTTACGAGCCCCGCTCTGATCAACCGTCGCCAGCCGATTGGCCAAACGAGACGTTGAGCAATCGGTGGGACGAGATCCTCGAGATCTGGGAAGAGCTCACCGGTCTCGAGACTCGCCACAAGCTGTCCCCAACGCGGAGACCGGACCCTGGATTCGGCCGTATGGCCCACCAATGGGCGGGTGGCGTGGACTTCGATGATTTGAGCATCGGCGGTCTGGCACCTGGGGACTTCGTGCGGGTGTCGCGTCAGTTGTCCGACCTCCTGCGTCAGATCCGTGACGGCATCAGAGAACTCTCCGATGACGCCCACCATGCCTTGGTTGGGGTAGACCGCGGTGTGGTGGCCGCACAAGGAATCGACCAGTGAGCGACTGGCTCGTCGTCGTGAACCCGACCGCCGGCCGGAAGCCAACGCCCAGTTCGTTCATCGCTGACGCGTTGAGAGCGGCCGGCGTGTCGGGAGAGATCGTCGTGCCAGGCTCCGTGGGACAAACCCGGCGTGTCATCGAGCAAGCGATTACCGATGGACGGCCTCGCGTAGCCGTGTCCGGCGGAGATGGCACCTTCAACCTTGCGATCAATTCCCTCATGGGCGTCGCTGCAGAGTCAAGGCCGATCCTGGGAATCCTCCCTGGGGGGACGGGGTGCGACCTGCTGAAGACGTTCGCCCTACCACAGGACATCCCTGGTGCGGCCCGACATCTGGCGGGGGAAGACACCTATGACATCGATATCGTGACCCTCGACGGGGATTGGGGGAGGAGGTATTTCGCCAACGTCGCTCAGGCCGGGGTCGGTGCTGCAGCAGCCGAAACGGCCCCAAAGATGAGCCGGAGACTCGGCGTCGCTCGCTACCCGGCGGCCTTCGGGGTTCGTCTTCCCCGCTTTCCCAAGACGCGAGTCAAGATCACCACCGAGCGACGCACCTATGAGTCGGATGCCCTTGCCGTGCTACTGGCCAATGCCCAATTCTTCGCCGGAGGGTGGAACGTCGCTCCTCGGGCCACTTTGATGGACGGTGTCCTCGATATCCAGGTGATCAACGCCAAGAAAACCCAGGCGCCGGCCCTGGTTCCCAAGGTGATCAAGGGCACTCACCTGGCCGATCCGGCAGTGAGGCGGTTCACGGCATCTGAGTTCAGCATCGAGACCGAGCACAGCTGGCCGATCGAGGCCGACGGGGACTGGCTGGGGAATACGCCCGTGCGTGGCCGGGTTGTGCCCGGCGCGATACGCCTAAAGATCTGAACGGGCCCGGCTTATACTCCCGCGCCCTCACACGAGACAGACCAAGGAATGGCTGAAAAAGAAGCACCAGAGACCGAGGAGACCGAAGAGGACCTGGCTGACCTCGAGGACCTCGAGGATGACGATCTCGATCTCGACGACTCGGACCTCGACCTCGAAGACGACCTGGACGACGGGGAGGACGACGACTACGAGGAAAACGGGGACGACGACGGTGACGATGAAACCGAGGACGAAGACCACGATGAGGAGACGGCAGAAGCTCTAGAAGAGCTGGAGAGTCAAGAGCTGCAGCTCCTCGACGAGGAGGCCAACGAAGCCTTGCTCGTGGACGAGGTTCAGGAGCTTCGTGCCATGAGGCGTGAAGAGCTCACGATGAACGTCGACGCCCAGAGCCCCAAGTCGGACGAGTTCGTCTGCCAGTCATGTTTCATGGTCAAAAGGACCAGCCAACTGGCCAACAAGCGCAAGATGATCTGCAACGACTGTGTCGCCTGATAGCGTCACTGTCGTTCTTCCAACCTTCAACGAGAGAGAGAACATCGGGGCGGTCACAGCCGCCGTGCTCGACCACGGCTATCGAGTGCTGATCGTGGATGATGGGTCGCCGGATGGCACAGGCGAGATCGCGGATGATCTCAGTCACCGGCATGAACGGGTTCAAGTCCTGCACCGTGAGGAAAAGCAGGGTCTCGGGCGCGCCTACCAAGAGGGGTTTGAGCGGGCACTGGCAGAAGGTGCAGAAGTGATCATCGAGATGGACGCTGACTTCTCGCACGACCCCGCCGATCTGCCCCGTCTGGTGGATGCCATCGCGGCGGGCGCCGACGTGGCCATCGGCTCCCGATACGTCCCCGGAGGATCCACGCCTGATTGGCCGTTCTATCGAAGGGCTATCTCGCGGGGAGGAAACCTCTACGCCCGGCGCATGCTTGGGACTCAAATACGGGACATGACTGCCGGATTTCGCGCCTTTCGGAGGGGTGCTCTCGAGCAACTGCCGTTTGAGCGGGCGCAGGCATCCGGGTACGGCTTCCAGGTCGAGTTGGCATGGCACGCCCACGTCGGTGGCTTGACAGTCGAAGAGGTCCCGGTTGTGTTCCGAGATCGGGTTCGAGGCACGTCCAAAATGGGAGTCTCGATCGTTGCAGAGGCAATGTGGCTGGTGACGAAGTGGGGATTGGGTCGCATCGTGGGACGACTACGGTCGCCTGACCGATGAAAGCCGAGTCCAGGGTGGCCACCGCGGCGGATATCCCCGTCTTGGAAGCTCTGTATAGGGGCCTCGAGGATGAAATGGCCGCTCTTCACCCGATGTGGCCGATCGCCGATGGTCTCAACGAACCGGTGGGGGAATCGCTGGAAGGCGAGTTGGACGACCCCGACTCCGTGGTCCTCATCGGCACCATTGACGGTTATCCCCTCGGATTCCTGATCGCCAGGGTCGAGTCGCTGCTCAGTCAATCAAACGGTGAGAGGAAGGGGTCGATTCGCTTTATTTTCGTTGATCACGACGCACGGGAAGTAGCAGTTGGGGAAGCGATGAGGGAGCATGCTCTCGAGATCCTGCGCGAGCGAGGCATATCAAAGTTCGACGCACACGTTCTGCCCGGCCACCGGCTGGCCAAGAACTTCTTCGAGTCGGGTGGGTTCAGCGCCCGGTCGATCATCATGCATCATGACGACAACCGTGTCCGCTAGTCCCTTGGTCGGTGTTGGAGTTGTCATCCGAAGAGGCGAGGAGCTGCTTCTGATCAAGCGAGCCAAGGACCCGAATCGGGGACTTTGGGCCGTGCCGGGAGGCAAAGTCCGGCGCGGCGAGGCAATAAGAGAAACGGGGCGTCGAGAGGTCTTCGAGGAGACAGGCCTGGAGGTCGAAGTGGGCGACGTCGTGTGGGTTGGCGAGATCATCAGCGACGACACCCACATCGTGCTGATCGACCTCGACGGAGTCGTCACAGGCGGTCGCCTCGAGGCCGGCGACGATGCGCAGGATGCTGCATGGGTCCACCGAGACCGCCTGGGTGATTATGAGCTGACGCCAACCATGGCCGAGCTGATAGAAGCGGTTTGGCGATGAACGTCGTCGAGCTCCTTCAGCAGCTGATACGCAACGCCTGCGTCAACGACGGCACCGCAACCAGCGGGCACGAGCATCGATCGGTGGCGACACTGGTCGAGTACTTCGGGGAGCAAGGCGACATCTTCGAGCCGGCTCCTGGCCGTCAGTCTCTTGTCTACCGAATCGAGGGAACGGACCCGGATTCACCAGCCCTGGCCCTCGTGCCCCACCTGGACGTGGTCCCTGCCGATGCGCACGGATGGTCCGTGGACCCGTTCGCCGGAGAGACAATCAATGGATTCATATACGGGCGAGGTGCGATCGACATGCTCAACGTATCGGCTGCGATGGCTGCCGCCGCCAAGCCCTACATAAATGGCGAGAAGACGCCAAGGTTTGACCTGATCCTTGCATTCGTGGCGGATGAGGAGGCTGGGGGGCGCTACGGAGCATCGTATCTGGCCGAGAACCATTGGGACCTCGTGGGGGCTCCCTATCTACTGACCGAAGTGGCGTATCCCCCGCCTGACCTGGCCAGGGACACCATCGTGCCGGTGGCAGTGGGGGAGAAGGGCGTGTTCTGGTCATCACTCGTCGCGTCAGGGACACCGGGTCACGGTTCGATGCCCTACGGATCTGACAACGCCCTAGCGAAACTCGCCGTGGCGCTCGAGGGCCTCTTCACCACGCCGAGTCCTGTGGCCATTGGCGAGGAGTGGGAGCGTTTCGTCGCCGATCTCGACCTGGCCTCAGAGCTCGCTGCAGCGTTGGTTGATCCGGACCACGTCGATGACGCGATCGAAAAGCTCGCCGAAGACGACCCTCGATTTGCCGCTTACGCCCACGCCTTGACCCATCTCACCATCTCCCCAAACCGGGTCGAGGGAGGCACCAAGACCAACATCATCGCCGACAAGGCAAAAGCCGAAGTCGATATCCGCGCACTGCCCGGAATGGATCGAGATTTCGTCGACTCACACCTCTACAAGGCCATGGGGAGCGCGCGTGACGAGGTGGAAATCGTCCCAATGCAGGATCTCGAGGCGACAGTGAGCTCGACCCACAATCCGCTCTGGGAGGCAATCGCTGACAGTGTCGAGGACATGGAAGGACACAGGAACCTCCTTCCGGTGATGATGACGGTGGGAACAGACGCCCGTTTCTGGCGCCGTCGAGGGGCCACCGCGTACGGGGTGGGTCTCTACGACGACAAGATGACATTCTCGGAGATGCTCGGGTTGTTCCACGGTCATGACGAAAGGGTGTCCATCGGATCCGTTGAGCGAACCACCCGCCTCTACGAATTGATACTTCACCACTTCGCTGCCGAATGATCCCGGTCATCTGTGATTTAGACGGTGTGGTCTATGTCGGAGACCGGCCGGTGCCACGAGCGCCGGAAGCTCTCGAGCGACTCAAACGGGCCGGGAGGACGATCGTTTTCGCAACCAACAATTCGACCAGGACACCTGGCGAGACGGCAGAAAAGATCACCAGGGTCGTGGGTGTCCAGGTTCAGCCCGAGGAGGTGGTCACGTCTGCTCAGGCTGCCGCCACCCTGCTGGAGGGCGATCCTGGTCCGGCCGTGGTCGTCGGAGGAGCCGGTATACGAGCAGCTCTCGAGGAGGTTGGAATCGCCGAGACCACGAATCCGGCACAGGCATCTGTCGTCGTGGTGGGCATGGACCGCGACCTCACTTATGGCAAGCTCGTAGAGGCGACCACTGCGATCCGAAACGGCGCGAGATTCGTTGCTACGAACGACGACGCCACCTATCCGTCACCGGCGGGACCTCTCCCGGGCGCCGGAGCCGTTGTCGCCGCCATCGAAACGACGACCGGCATTGCGCCTCAGGTCGCTGGCAAGCCTCACCAACCGATGCGGGCGCTTCTCAAGGAAAGGGTGGGGGAGATGGCCTGGGTGGTGGGCGACCGATGGGATACCGACATCGCTCTAGCCACTGAGGAGCCAGGATGGCAGTCGATTCTGGTGCTCACCGGTGAGGCTGGCGCGAACACGACGGGGAGTGAGGCCCAGCACATAGCCGCCGATCTTTTCGAGGCTGTGGAGATCGTGACCGGAGCACCACTCACGCGATAATCCTTTCATGGACATAACCGACAGGCAGATGGAAGAGCTCGAGTCCGCCCTGGCTCAACTCGAGACTCTCGACCCCGCCGACCTTCCAGAGCCGGCGGCACATCTGGCATCCCTTCTCGCCTCGATCCTCGAGCAGGCCGACAGCGCGTGAGATTCGGGCTCGAGGTTCGCGCCGGGCGCCCTGCAGCCGAGGAGTTCGCGACTCTCCTGCGAGCCATGGTGCGCGATCGCGGCGGGAAAGTGGTTGGCTTGGAAGAGGAGCCTGACGTCGTCGTGGCGGTGGGAGGCGACGGAACGATGCTCGCAGCCGCAAGAAGGGCACTCACTTGGGATGTGCCTGTTCTCGGGTTCAATCTCGGCACTCTCGGGTTCCTGGCGGAGGCAGAGAAAGACGAGGCCGACGAAGCCGTGAAACGCCTGATCGGCGGTGACTTTGGGATTCAATCCCGGCTGACCGTGACGGCCGCGACCGGTGGAGTCTCCGCCACTGGAGTCAACGACGTGGTGGTTGAGAAGATCGATAGCACGCGGCTGGTTGGCCTGTCCGTGACCGTCGACGGAACCCATTTCGCCACCTACCAGGCAGATGGGCTGGTGGTCGCCACGCCAACTGGTTCGACGGCCTATTCGTTCTCGGCTGGAGGACCGATCATCGACCCGAGCGTCGACGCGCTCGTGATGACGCCCGTCGCAGCGCACTCCCTCTTCGACCGTTCGATAGTCCTGCCATCGGATGTCGAGATCAGGGTGACCGTTTCGCGGGACCGGCCTGTCAAGGCCACGGTGGACAAGGTAGGGCTCAAGCAGCTCGGGCACAACGAGACCGTGATCATCACACGCGGAGACCGAGCGGCTCGGTTCGTCACATTCGGGGACCGGTCCTTCCCCGGGGTCATCCGAGGAAAGTTCGGGCTCCCCTGAGAATGATGGCGTCGCCAATCGGCGGTGCTACTCTGGCATCCCGTCATGGACGGGCCTCTTTTCAGCGAAGAATCCATACCTGAGGCCCCCCGACCCGACCCCACGCGGACTCGCTATGTCTTCGTAACCGGAGGTGTCGTTTCCAGCCTCGGCAAGGGAATCGCCGCAGCGTCGCTGGGCAGGTTGCTGAAGTCGAGGGGGTTGAAGGTCGTCAACCAGAAGCTCGACCCGTATATCAACGTCGACCCCGGCACGATGAACCCTTTCCAGCACGGCGAGGTCTTTGTGACCGACGACGGTGGCGAGACTGACCTCGATCTCGGGCACTATGAGAGGTTTACCGGCGAGAACCTGAAGCGGACATCCAATGTCACTGCGGGAGCCGTTTATCTCTCCGTCATCCAGAAGGAGCGGAGAGGGGACTACCTGGGCGACACGGTCCAGGTGATCCCACACATCACCAACGAGATCAAAGCGCGGATCCGACGCGTGGGCAGAGACGATGTCGACGTAGTCATCACCGAAGTGGGAGGCACTGTGGGAGACATAGAGAGTCTCCCGTTCCTGGAGGCAATACGCCAATTCGGCAACGATGTCGGCCGCTCCAACGTGATGTTCGTGCACGTGACGCTCGTCCCCTACATCGCCACTTCAGAGGAGCTCAAAACCAAGCCGACCCAGCACTCGGTTGCCGAGTTGCGGAGCAAAGGCATCCACCCCGATGTCATCCTCGTCCGGTCCGACCGTGAGATCGATGAGGCTTCCCGGAAGAAGATCAGCCTTTTCTGCGACGTAGAGCCTCGCGCTGTGATTGCTGCACCGGATGCCCGGGACATTTACGAGGTTCCTCTCGTTCTTCACGCAGGCGGACTTGACGACGTCGTTTGTGATCGGCTCGGACTCGTCACTGGCCCGCCGAACCTGGATGCGTGGCAGGCAATGGTCGACAAGGCGCTCGCTGCCACCGACGAAGTGACAATCGGAATCGTCGGGAAGTACGTCGAGCTTCCCGATGCCTACCTATCCGTTGCTGAGGCACTTCGCCACGGCGCCGCTGCTCATGGTCTCAAGCTCGACCTACGTTGGATACCGAGTGGTGAGCTCACTGGCCTCCTGTCCGACTCCTATCTCGAAGACCTGGATGGCATCGTCATCCCAGGGGGGTTTGGCCACCGCGGCGTCGAGGGAAAGATTCAGGCAAGTCGCTACGCCCGCGAGAAGGGAATCCCCTTTCTGGGGCTCTGCCTGGGACTCCAGTGCGCCGTGATCGAATTCGCACGAACCGAACTGGGTTTCGCCGATGCAAACAGCACCGAGTTTGACCCTTCTACCCCCCACCCTGTCATCGATCTCATGTCGAGCCAGGAGGACGTCGAGGACATGGGAGGCACGATGCGCCTCGGCCTCTATGCGGCGAAACTCGAGGAAGGATCCAGGATCCGTGCCCTCTACGGTGATGAGTTGGTCTACGAGCGCCACCGCCACCGTTGGGAAGTGAACAACCGCTATCGGAAGGATTTGGAGGGCGCGGGGATGCGGCTTTCGGGACTTTCACCGGACGACAACCTCGTCGAATACATAGAGCTGGTGGACCACCCTTACTTCGTTGCAACACAAGCCCACCCTGAGTTCCGCTCTCGGCCCGACATCCCGCATCCACTCTTTGCAGGATTGATCGAGGCGGCAGGGAGGCTGAAGGCCTCGCGATCGAGCACGCTCAGTGCCTCCGAAGAGATCCGGGTCGACTGATACACGCCTCAATACGGCGGTCTAGCCTCCCCCATCGAGAGATAGTTGCCACCAAGGAGGAAAGCCCGTGATCGTTGGTGTGCCGAGAGAGATCAAAACAGAGGAGCATCGCGTTGCTTTGACCCCTGTTGGCGTTCGCGAGCTCACCGACCGGGGTCATGAGGTCTTGATCGAAAAAGGAGCCGGCGAAGGCTCGAGCATCCTCGACGCCGAATACGAGACGCAGGGAGGAACGATCGTCCCGCTGGCCGAGGATGTCTTCTTTGGGTCTGAGATGATTCTCAAGGTGAAGGAGCCACAGCCTTCGGAAGTCAGCATGTTCCGCCAAGGTCAACTCCTGTTCACTTATCTCCACCTGGCCGCGTACCCGGACCTGGCCACAGCGCTAGCTGATAAGGGGATCGTGGCCATCGCCTACGAAACCGTTCAGATGTCGGATCGATCCTTGCCCCTTTTGGCCCCTATGTCTGAGATCGCCGGTCGCATGGCGGTACAAGCCGGGGCCTACTTCCTCGAGAAGGCCCACGGCGGCCGTGGGGTCCTCATCGGCGGTGTCACCGGAGTAAGCCCAGGCAAGGTCGTCGTGATCGGCGGCGGGATGGCAGGTTCGAACTCGGCAGCGATCGCGATGGGAATGCAGGGAAACGTCGTGGTGCTCGACAACGACTTGAACAAGCTCAGGTGGCTCGACTCGATATACGAGGGCCGGATTAGGACGCTCCACTCCAACAAGCTGACTCTCGAACAAGAGGTGCTGGACGCCGACCTGGTCGTAGGGACCGTACTCGTACCAGGTGCTGCCGCGCCGAAACTCGTGTCCGAGGACATGGTTCGAGCGATGAAGCGTGGTGCGGTTCTGGTGGACGTGGCGATCGACCAGGGTGGCTGCTTCGCGACGTCCCGGGAGACAACTCACACCGACCCGGTTTACACGGTCCACGACGTGCTCCACTATGCGGTTGGCAATATCCCTGGAGCAGTGCCCCACACGTCGACCTATGCGTTGACCAATGCAACGCTTCGCTACGCAATCGCCCTGGCCGACATGGGAGTCAACGACGCGGTCTCCAAGTACCCCGAGCTACAGGCCGGTGTCAACATGGTCGGCAGCAGTCTGTGCCACCCCGCCGTCGCCGAGAGCCTGGGCGCGGGCCATGTTCCGGTATCCGAGGCACTAGCCGGCGTTTGAGCGCGCCGACTCCGCCTTTGGGCGATTGCCTGGAGGAGTACTTGGTGACTCTGCGCGTGGAGCGGGGCATGGCCACGAACACTCTCGAGGCCTACACCAGGGACCTTCGCCAGTACACCGAGTTCCTCCAAGGAAAGGAGCCGTCGGTCGCTCTTGTGGAGGACTTCGTCTCCGAGTTGAGGAAGGAAGGTCTGGCTGACTCGACCATCATCCGGAAGATGGCCGCAGTTCGCGGGCTGCACAGGTTTCTCGTCATCGAAGGGTTACGTTCGTCGGACCCGACCGTCTTGGTCGACACCCCAACCCAACCCGATCCTTTCCCCAAAGCCCTGCACGTCGACGAGGCGATCGCCCTGGTTGAGGCCCCAGACATCTCATCCGCCGCGGGGCGCCGCGACCGTGCCCTGCTCGAGTTTCTCTACGGGACCGGGGCGCGCGTCTCAGAGACGGTGGCCATCGATCTCACAGAGCTTGACTTCGAAGATCGCCACGCCCTGGTCACCGGTAAGGGCGCGAAGCAACGATTGGTGCCTCTGGGCACCAAGGCGATCGAGGCCATTGGCAACTGGCTTCCCGACCGGCTGGAGTTGGTCAAGCGGGATCAGTCCGGAGATCCGTTGTTTCTCAACCTGAGAGGGGGCCGACTTTCTCGCCAAGGGGCCTTCGACATCGTGAAGAAAGCGGCAGTTCGAGCGGGCATAGAGCCGGCGAAGGTTTCACCTCATGTGTTGAGGCACTCGGCGGCAACACATATGGTGGAGGGAGGCGCCGACCTGAGAACTGTTCAAGAGATGCTCGGTCACGCTACGATTTCCACAACCCAGGTCTATACGAGGGTTAGCCCCGCCCACGTGATGGAGATCTACATAGAAGCTCATCCAAGGAGTAGGTGATGACGCTCGACATCCAGGCCGCCAAGAAGGCGTTGAAAGAAGAACGGGAGCAGCTGGTCCACCAGCTCGACGAACTCGGGGCGGCCGAATCCGGTGACCTGCGGGCCGATTTGGACTTCGGCGGAAGCTTTGCGGACGCTGCGGCTGTCACCGCCGAGCGCACGGAAGTCCTTGGCCTGGTGGAGTCGCTCAAGACTCAGCTGGAGGCAGTCGACGCGGCCCTCGCCCATATCGAGGCCGGCACGTATGGCAGTTGTGACAACTGTGGCAACGAGATCGGTGCCGACCGACTGGCATTCCGGCCATCCTCCATCCTCTGCGTGGACTGCAAGACCAAAGCCGCCTCCTGACCCAAAACCCCGGCCACCGGAAGGGCCGGGGATAACCTCGGATCAAGATGTCCTTCCACGTTCGCACCACAGTCTTCGAGGGTCCTCTCGACCTGCTTCTCCAGCTGATCACCAAGCATCAATTGGAGATAACAGCCGTGGGTCTCACCGGCGTGGTGGGGGAGTACCTCTCGTTTCTAGACGAGATGCGCGAACTCGACATCGAGGTCACTTCCGAGTTTCTCCTGATCGCGGCCACTCTCGTCCAGCTCAAGGCACAAGCGCTCCTTCCTGGCCCCCGAGAACTCGATCTCGAGGAGGAGCTGGCACTGTCCGAAGAGCGCGATCGGCTCCTTTCGCGTCTGCTCGCCTCTGTCACTTTCAAAGATGTCGCCGCTGTCCTCCTGCGCCGACTCCAGGATGGCAACCGATACGTGCCGAGGACGTCGGGAATCGATCAGGTCGTAAAACATCCGTCAGTGCCTCCGGGTCTCCCGGTCGACGCACAGGATCTCGGAGCATTGTTTGGGAAGATCCTGCATAGAGCTGCGCTCGAACCCGACCTCGACCACCTCGACCTCCAACTCCCCTCGGTAGAGGCGGCCATCGAGGACCTCCAGAAGCGAATAGAGATGGCAGCGATTGCCAGCTTCGACAAACTGACCGAACACTGTGAGCGACCGGTCGACGTCGCGGCGTACTTTCTCGCCCTTCTCGAGATGGCGCGCTGGGGCCTGATCGAAGTGAGCCAGGACGACTGGTCCGCCCCGATCACAGTGCGGCACCTCGACTCGGGACAGATCGACCTCACTTCGGAGTGGGCGTCATGAGGGAGCTTGCCGCGCTGGAAGCCATCCTGTTTGTCACCGAGTCCCCGGTCCCTGTCAACGAGCTGTCTGAGGTTCTGGAGGTCGGACCGGAACGAGTGTCAGAGCTCCTGGCAGAGTTGGACGACCGTCTTCGAGAGGTCGGGTCGGGCCTGGTTCTCAAGTCCGCGGCGGGTGGTTGGCGCCTCTACAGCCACCCGGACGCTTACCCCTATCTGGAGAGGTTCTCATCGTCCGCCACTGCGAGAAAGCTCTCCAGCGCAGCCTTGGAGACTCTGGCAGTCGTGGCCTATCGCCAGCCGGTGACCCGGACTCAGATCTCAGAGATCCGGGGCGTCGACTCCGACTCCTCGGTGCGAACTCTGGAGAGGCTTGGGTTCATCCAAGAGAGCGGACGTTTGTCCATCCCGGGCAATCCCGCCACCTACGCGACCACGAGCCAGTTCCTCGAGAAGCTGGGGATAGCTGCTCTGTCCGAGCTCCCACCTCTCGCCGACCATGTGCCACCTCCGGACTTCGTCGATTCGCTCGAGGAGACACTCCGGCCAGGAACCGGCTGACCGATGGCGGATCGCATCCGCATCCAGAAGGCGATCGCTCACGCAGGGCTGATGTCGCGGCGAGAAGCTGAGGAGGCAATCGCTGCGGGGAGGGTGCAGGTCAACGGAAGGGAAGCGGTGCTCGGCGACCGAATCGACGTCGCGAGTGAGGCGCTCACCCTCGACGGAGTCCCGGTGCCGATCGCTCCTGACCTGGTCACATACCTGCTTTACAAACCCCCCGGGGTGGTCAGCACAACGAGCGATCCGCAGGGCAGGCGTACAGTGATCGACTTGATCGACACCGAGAAGCGGGTCTACCCGGTCGGCCGCCTGGACGCTGATTCCGAAGGCCTCATACTCGTGACCAACGACGGTGAACTCACCAACAGAGTCACCCATCCAAGGTATGGGATCACCAAGAAATACCTTGCCCACGTGGAGGGAACCCCAACCCGGGCAACGCTCGCTCGACTCCGTAGCGGGGTGATGCTCGACGATGGTCCGGCACGAGCGGTGTCGGCAACGCTCAAAGAATCGCATCAGGGCAAATCTCTCGTTGAAGTCGTGATGGTGGAGGGCCGCAATCGCGAGGTTCGTCGAATGATGGCTGCTGTGGGTCACCAGGTTCAAAGGCTGGTACGAACTGCGATTGGGCCGCTGTCCGCACCCGATTTGACGCCCGGTGAATACCGGGAGCTGTCATCTAGAGAGATCAGGCGTATGCTCGAGGCGGGTGGAGCGGGTTGAGCGCCCGCCCAGTCGCTGTAGCAAACGGTCCGATCCGAGCACGGATTCGGCCCCCAGGGTCGAAATCGATCACCATCCGCTCTTTGGTGGTGGCCGGGCTCGCAGAAGGCCGTTCCCACTTGTACGGAGCTCTGAGATCGGACGACACCAACTCCGCAGTCGATCTGCTTCGTGGCTTCGGTATTGAGACACACACCGAAGCCGAGCCGTGGATCGTGGTTGGCACCGGTGGAGCCCTTCGGGCTCCGGACTCACCGATCAATGTGGGCCTTTCCGGCTTGACTGCCCGAATTGCCTTGGTCCTGGCGGCGCACGCCGACGGGGTGACGAGGATCGAGGCCCAGGGGCGGCTCCGTGCCCGGCCGATCGGCGCTCTTGTCGAGAGTCTCGAGGCTCAAGGAGCCGCGATCTCTACGAGCGACGGGTTCCTTCCAGTCACGGTTGAAGGGGTCGGCGGGCTATGGGGTGGCGAGATGTTGGTGAATTCGTCGCTGACCTCCCAGTTCGCAACCTCTCTGATGATGGTGGCACCTCTAATGGAGGAAGGAGCCAACATTGTGACCGAAGGCCTCGAGTCCTCTCACGGCTATGTGGAACTCACGGCCAATGTGATGGAGCAATTCGGGGCGAAGGTATCTCCCACTATCACGGGGTTCGAGATCGCGAAACAGGGCTACCGCCCCACCGATGTAGTGATCGAGCCGGACGCCTCATCTGCCGCGTACCCGCTCTTGGCCGCGGCGATAACCGGCGGAACGGTGACCATCGAGGGTCTCAGCAGTCGATCCCGCCAGCCCGACATCGCTGTCGTCGACACATTCGTGACAATGGGATGCCAACTGACCGAGAGCGAGGACGGGTTGCTGCTCGATGGTCCGCGAACCGGCCTATTACCGGTGGAAGCGAACCTGTCTCACGCTCCGGACGGGGCCCTAGCGGTCGCAGTGGCGTGCATCTTCGCAAGTGGCACCAGCCGACTCTCGGGCCTGGGCAGCCTTCGGCACAAGGAATCCGACCGCCTTACTGCGATCGGGCATGAGCTTCGGAAACTAGGAGCGGACGTCTCCGCCGAAGCGGACTCATTGACCATCACACCCCGCGAGCGTCGAGGGGTGCTGATCGACCCTCATGGCGACCATCGCCTGGCGATGGCACTAGGAGTCGCCGGGCTGTGCATTCCCGGATTGGCCGTGACCGACTACGAGGTGGTTTCCAAGACATGGCCCGGCTTCTGGGAGATGTTGGAGAGGCTCTCCGGTGAGCCCGGGCCGGGGCGTGTCCTAGGCTCGCCGGTCGTGAAAGGGACGATCGTGACGATCGACGGGCCGGCCGGAAGTGGGAAGAGCACCGTCAGTCGAGTCGTTGCCGAACGCGCAGGCCTTCCTCACCTCGATACCGGGGCGTTCTATCGGGCTGCCACTCTGGTGGCGCTTCGGACCGGAACCGACCTCCACGACGAGGAGAAGGTCGCCGGCGTGGTGGAGGAGGCCATATTCGGCCAGGAGAACGGCGTCATGTATCTCAACGGGGAGGACGTCAGCGCCGAGATTCGCGACGATCCGGTGACGTCCGCGGTTTCTCGGGTTTCGGCCTACCCGACGGTGCGCCGGACGCTGGTGCGCCATCAGCGAGATTGGATCGAAGCGCGAGGGGGATCTGGAGTGGTCGAAGGTCGTGACATTGGTTCCGCGGTCTTCCCCGACGCGAGCGTGAAGGTCTATCTCGATGCCTCGCAGGCGGAAAGGGCCCGCCGTCGCGCCGCCCAGTCGGGTGAGGACCCTAACGATGTGCTCGCGGATATCGCTCGGCGCGATGGCTACGACTCATCGCGTGAGACCTCGCCCCTGACGGTCCCCGAGGACGCCATCATCATTGACACGACCGACATGACCTTCGAAGAGGTCGTCGAGGCGGTCCTCGGGCTCATCCCCACGGATTCCTGACTTCCCACCCGCCCTACCATTGGTCAGATGGCGGTTGAGAGAGTGCTCCTGGCTGAGCCACGCGGCTTCTGCGCAGGCGTCGAGATGGCGATCAAGGCACTGACCTGGATGACACGAATCTTCGAGGGCCCGGTCTACTGCTATCACGAGATCGTTCACAACGAGTGGGTGGTTCGCGCGTTTGAGCGGGTTGGTGTCGTCTTTGTCGACGACATCTCCCAGGTGCCAGAGGGTGCCCCGGTCATGCTGTCAGCACACGGTTCAGCACCCGAGGTCGTCACCGCTGCAGCGGAGAGGGCGGCAGTGGTCATTGACGCCGTGTGTCCTCTGGTGACCAAAGTCCATCATGAGGTCAAGATGATGGCGAAGAAGGGTTACGACATCATCTACGTGGGCCATGAAGGACATGACGAGGCTGTCGGGACGGTGGCAGAGGCGCCCGAGGCGATCACACTCGTCGAACCTGAGAGTGGGCTGGACGCCTTCACGCCGAGAGACGAGGACAAGGTCGCTCTACTGGCACAAACGACCCTTGGCATGTACGAGTGGTTGAGCGTGCTCGATGATGCATCGGAACGGTTCCCAGAGATCAGGACGGCGCGCAAGTCCGACCTTTGTTATGCCACCACGAATCGCCAGGAGGTCGTGGGCCAGTTGTCAGACGAATGCGACCTGATCCTCGTAGTGGGGTCGACCAACTCCTCGAACACGCAGGCGTTGGTCCGCGTCGCCGAAGAGAACGGCACGACAGCACATCGGGTGGATTCTGCGGCGGATGTACGAGATGAGTGGCTGGAAGGTGTCACAACCGTTGGTGTAACGGCAGGCGCATCGGCGCCTGATCACCTGGTTCAACAAGTGATCGATCGGGTGGCACCCACGCTTGGGTTCGAATTGTGGAGCACCATCGAAGAACAGGAGTACTTTCCGCTTCCTCCCCAGCTCCGCAGCTTTGTGCTCACCCTGCAGTCGCTGGTCGAAGCAGGCGTCACGGCCACGCCCCACACGGGCGCGTCCTGGCTGGACCGGGACAGGGACTGGACGGCGACCGAGGCGCTCAGTCTCATCAACGCCTGAGACACCGTCCGACCAAAATGGCCGTCCCATGAGACCTCTGCCCGTGGTGGCGATCGTCGGTAGGCCCAACGTCGGGAAGTCGACCCTGGTCAATCGGGTCGTCGGAGGCCGCTCCGCCGTGGTCGAGGAGATGTCCGGAGTGACCAGAGACCGGCGGGAATTCGAAGCTGATTGGGCGGGCCGGAGCTTCATCATCGTAGATACCGGCGGATGGGAGCTGAGCCCGCACGGTGATCTCGAGATGTCGATACGAGAGCAGGCAGAAGCTGCGCTAAGTGGAGCTGACGCCGTGATACTCGTGGTAGACGGCACCAGCGAGATTACCGACGACGACACCGGGGTGATCTCGGTTCTTCGTGCCTCAAACGTCCCCGTGATACTGGCTGCCAACAAAATCGACAACGCGGGCGCCAGCGGGGATCTCGACCGACTCTGGCGTCTCGGGCTCGGAGAGCCTCAGCCGATCTCGGCCTATCACGGGAGAGGGGTCGGTGACCTCCTGGACCGCCTGGTCGCCGTTCTTCCTGAGCCAGTGGCGGAAGACGACGACGATCCGACTCCGCGTATAGCGATCGTGGGGAGACCAAACGTGGGAAAGTCGACGCTTCTCAACCACCTGGTCGGGGAGCACCGCGTCATAGTCTCGGATGTCCCAGGGACCACCCGGGATCCGATCGACGTGGACGTCGAGATCGACGGCAGCAAATACCGTCTGATCGACACTGCCGGCATCCGCAGGAAACCTCAAATATCAGAGGACGCCGACTTCTACGCGGTACTTCGAGCCAGGGAGGCCTTGTCAAGTGCCGACACCGCCCTGCTCATGGTGGACGCCACCGACGGTGTCACCCAACAGGACCAGCGCATCGCCAGAGAGGTGGTGGATGCCGGCGTCGGCTTGGTGATTCTCCTCAACAAGTGGGATGCGATCGACGAAGAGCAGCGGGAGATCACCGAGAGGTCGCTGCCTGACCGTTTTTCGTTCGTCTCGTGGGCACCCGCACTCCGAATTGTCGCCAAGACGGGGGCTCGGACGCAACGTATTGGCAAGGCGATCGAGGCCGTCCTTGCGGCGAGAACCACACGAGTTTCGACGGGAAGCCTCAACCGTTCGATGAGGCAGTGGACCGCCGCCCATCCGCCGCCGGTCAGGAAAGGCCGCCGACCCAAGATCCACTACGCGGTTCAGGCAGGCATCGAGCCGCCGACATTCGTGCTCTTCATCTCCGGTGGTGAGCTCGGGGATGACTACCTCAGATTCCTCGAGAACCGCTTGCGGGAGTCACACGATTTCACCGGGACACCGATCCACTTCGTCACCAGAACTCGGTCACGGAGATGACCGAGCCCCAAAGGCGAGAAGAGGAGCTGAAGGCTCCTTTCAGCTTCAAGCTGATGATCGTCCTGACCGTGCTGTATCTGGGCTGGCGGCTGGTTCAAGGCGTTGTGTGGTTATGGGAGAGAATCGCCGGATAAGGGAACAGGTCTTCACCGGAGACAA
>JAWWBL010000022.1:0-21798 GCA_033720975.1 Acidimicrobiia bacterium
AGATCGATGGCCCGTTCCACCAGGTCCTCGGGATGAGACGCTCCGTCGAGGAAGGAGAAGTTGGTGTGGCAGTGAAGCTCGGCGTAGGTCAAGCCCTCACTATATCGAACATATGTTCGACATGCGGGGGCGCCGCGGTTGCCCCGTTGCTATTGCATCATCCCCCGGAAACCGATGAATGTTGCACTAGCAACCGGAGGGCTACCGGCCGTTATGTGAGAAGTGCATCCAGTCCTTGAGAGTGCTCCACCGCCCTCCCCAGCCCCATCCAATGGCGTCAAACGCCTCCGTGACCACATCCCCGGCGACAACCATGCCCGGCCGCACGTCGGCGCGGTCGACGTAGGCCGAGGCCAGCTCAGGCAATACCAGATCCCCCTTGACGTAGGGGTTGTGGAAGGGGTTGATGTCGATCGCCAACCCGAACGCGTGCTGAGACCAGGAATTGGACCCGACCGCGGGACGACACACAAACGAGGTGGTGTCGTTCCAGTCCCCGGTGGGATGGGCATCTATCTCCTCGGCGGCGATGACCCGCATCTGCTCAATGGGAAATCGCGCCTTATGAAGGGTGCGAAACACCTCGACGATCTCATCGGCAAACGCGGCGTTGACGATCATCTCCCCCGAGTGGAACAGACCATCGAACCCGTAGTGGGCGAGCGTCAGATAGGACAGCTCCTCGACGGTGACAGGACAGTCAGGGGTCCAACTGGAGCGGGCAAGAACATCATCGGGCACCGGCCCCAGCGTGAACTCGAAGCCGTCCCCTGCCGGGGGTGGGAGCAGGTCGCGGGTCTCCAGCTGACGGTCAACGAGCTCGGGAGGAGTGGGAAGGGCCTCACCATGGCCGTCGGGCCGCAGAGGAAGCGGCCGCGTGCCGAGCCAGGCCGGCCTGGCGAAGACGCTCAGTGTGGTTGTGGTGGTCGATGAGATGGTGGTCGTCGTCGAGGAGGTCGAGATCGCCGTACTCGTCGTTGAAGGCTCAATCGGCTGTGGGATCACAGTCGTCGGAGGAGGGGCCACCGCCATGGGAGCGCAGGCGCCGGCCACGGCCAAGGCGAGCACCCACGTGCGGTTTCGCATCCGTTGACCCTACCGACACATCGCCAGTGTCCACTACCTTCTGTCTGATGCAGGACACAGCGGTCCCCATCCCCGGCGGGAGCATCAACGTGTGGTATCGCGCCCCCGGCCCGGGCTCGATCACAACGGTCCTTCTTCATGGCCTCACCTCGACTTCGCGCTCCTTCGCCGACCTCATCACGGCACTTCCAACGGAAGTAGGCGTCGTGGCGATCGACGTGCGGGGCCGAGGTCAAAGCTGGCTCGCGCCGGGGCCCTACGATCTGCCGACCGTCTCCGATGACATACCGAGGGCTCTCGATCACCTCGAACTCGACAAAGCGGTGGTCACGGGGCACTCGATGGGAGCTTGGATCGCCGCCCTCGCGGCCTCCCGTCATCCCGACCGCGTCATCTCAGCGGTTCTGGTCGACGGTGGGCTCCCGGTCGAAGTCGACCGGTCCTTGACACCGGAGCAAGTCATGGATGCGGCGGTCGGCCCCGCTGTGCAGCGTCTCGAGCTCGAGTTCGACACTCCCCAGGCATACCTCGACTGGTGGCGAGCGCATCCCTCATTCGTGGACACCTGGCCCGAGTCGATGGACGACATACGGCTCTACGACATCCACGAGGTCGACGGGAAATGGGTGACCCGCATCAACAAGGACGCTGTATGGCAGGCAGGCGGCGACACCTTCCTCAGTGAAGAGACAGAAACAGCCTGGTCGAGAGTTGGGGTTCCAGCAACGATCGTCACGGTGGAGCGAGGAATGCTCAACGCACCGGGCGGCTTCATCCCGTCGGATCTCGCGGAGCAGTCTGCCAGAGCAAACCCGAACTTGAGCGTGACCCATATCCAGGACCTGAACCATTACACCGTTCTCCATGAGCACGGCGCACATACCCTGGCCGAGGTCATCACCAGCTAACTTCAGGGCCGCCCAAGGAGGAACATGTCTTCGATAACCAAGACCATCCGGCTCTCAGGAAAGGCAGAAGGCTCGATCGAGGACGCGGTTCGCACGGTGCTCGCACGAGCAGCGTCCACCATCTCGGACATTCAGGAGTTCAAGGTCGTGAAGGTTGGCGGCGAGGTGGATCCTTCCGGCGCACCAACCCTCTTCTCGGTGATCCTGGATGTGACGTTCGGGATCAAGGACCCGGTCGAGCACGGCTAGAGCACTTTCCGACGTCGTGCGACGCGCTCCCCTGACTGCCTCGACTCTGCTTCTCGCACTGCTCGTGGCGGCCTGCCCCGCCGTCCCGGATGATGGTACGAGCACCTCACCTCCTCCGGCGACGGCCAATGAGGTCCGGCTGTTCTGCGAGGCGTGGTCCGAAGTCCATGCTTCGGGTGGCCTGGGTCTCCCGGAGTCATTGATCGAAGTGGCTCCGGCCGAGATCAAGGATGTCGTGATTCGGATGAGTGGACCGCAGGGCGACGGTTGGGAGGAGGATCTCCGCCGCTTCAACGAGTTCATATCACAGTGCGAGACCTGATTCCCGAGCCCCGGTCGCTCGGCGACGGGATCCACCTGATACCCGTACCCCTCCCGTTCAAGAGCCCGCCATGGGTGAACACCTATGCCGTCGAGGCCAACGACGGCATTCTCCTCGTCGATTGTGGAGCCGATTGGGCCGACGGTCGTGACGCCCTCTTCAAGGGCTTCGAGACGTTGGGTATCGACCGGGGCGCTGTGCACACCCTGGTCGTCTCTCATCTGCACCCCGACCACGTAGGCATGTCGGCACGGCTCGTTCGCGAGTGGGGGTGCCGGTTTGTCATGCACGAGCGTGCGTCGAAACTAGTCGAGCGTTACAACGACACCCCCAGCTACTACGAGCGGGTGAGGTTGATAGCAGCCAAACACGGTGTTCCTCAGTCCTTGATCGAGGCCACCACCTCCTACGAACGACCCGACTACATGCCTCTCATCGATCCTCCGGACCACACGGTCTCCGATGGCGACAACATCGACCTAGGTGGCTCACGCCGCCTGGAGGTGCTTCACACACCGGGGCACGAGCCTGCCCACATCTGTCTGAGGGACTCCGTAACCGGCGTGTTCTTCTCAGGGGACCACGTGCTCCCACGCATCTCTCCTGTTGTCATGTTCGACCCAGAGTTCGGCGACGTGCTCGGCGACTACATGTCGTCGCTCCAGCGATTGGTCGACCTGGGAATCGCCACCACCTACCCGGCCCACGGGACGCTCATCGACAACGGGGCCGAACGCGCCCACCAGATCCTGTTACACCACGACCGCAGGCTGCTGGACATGTCGGTGCTGGTGAAGTCAAGTGATGCGACGGCCTGGGAAGTGATGTTGCGATCTTTTCGCCCAAATCTCGATCCGATCCAGGCGCGACTCGCTTTTCTGGAAACAGTCGCCCACCTCGATCATCTGCATCGAAGGGGTCGCGTGCGGCGCGACGAGAGGAACGGGGTCGTCGTCTACACGCGCTAAAAGGTTGGCATCAGTCGCCGTTTGGGGGAATATGGGGCTGACGCGGTACGCGTCGGCCTTAGGAGGAACACTCTCATGATCTTTGCCTACCTCGACCCCGGGTCGGGAAGCCTGCTGCTCCAAGCATTATTGGGCGGATTGGCGGGCATTGCAGTGGCCTTCAAGGCATGGAGAGCAAGGATCAGCGGAAAGGGCGCCTCCGCCGCTGGTTCGACCGAAACCGACGCCCTGGAAGAGCAAGCCGTCAGCGGCGAGTCATAGACGTCACATGACTTCGGCCGACCCGGGTTCTTTCCGGGACCCCGCCTCTCGGATCGTGTTCCAAGATGGCCGCATCATCCGTTTGCTCGATCCAAGCGGCCTGGCGGCGTGGCAGCGACTCTCCTCGTCGCGTTTTCACGGTCGCGCAGTGGATGAGGGCCGGCTGATCGAGTCGAGCCAGATAGAACATCCTCCCGCTGGAGCGGCAGGTGCCGTAGAACACCCGCGCCTCCCAATGATCACCTACCCGTTCGAGTGGACGTTCTCGATGCTCAAGGACGCCGCTCTTCTCCAGTTGGACCTCCTCGCCGATGCATTGGGCGAGGGCCTCACCATCAAGGACGCCACTCCCTACAACATTCAGTTCGTTGCCGGGCGCCCGATGTTCATCGACATCGGCTCTTTCCAGGAGTACCGCGAAGGCGAGCCCTGGATTGGGTATCGCCAGTTCACCCGGCAGTTCCTCTTCCCATTGATGCTGCGGTCTTGGGCCGGATTACGCTTTCAGCCCTTCCTTCGCGGTGACCCTGAGGGCCCGACCGCAGCAGAGATGCGATCTCTGCTCCCGCTGTGGAGGCGGATCACCCCGGCCGGCCTCATGCATGTATCGCTCCAGGCCAGGTTGGAGAAGAAGCTGTCCGGAGCCTCCGTTCGGGACGACCTTGCCCGAGCAGGTTTCTCGGCGCAGCTGATCCTCAACAACGTGAAGCGGTTGCGTGATCTCGTTTCATCGCTCCAATGGAATGCCGGTGACACTGAATGGACAGGCTATGTCGCCTGCAAGCACGTGGGCAGAGACCGTGACGAGAAGGCGAGCTTTCTCCGCCAGGCATTGTCGCGCGGACAGGTCCGACGGGTTTTGGACTTGGGCACGAACGACGGCTACTTCTCCGAGATCGCACACGATGCCGGAGCGATGGCCGTGGCAGTCGACGGTGACGAAGGGACACTCGAAGAGTCATACCGGAGGCTCCCCGGCAAAGCCATCTCGATCGTGCTCGCCGATCTCTCCAATCCCAGCCCTTCTCAGGGTTGGGCAGGTGTCGAGCGCCGGTCGCTCTTCAGTCGCTCCGATCCCGACCTCGTGATCGCATACGGGCTGATCCACCATCTGATCTACACCTCGAGCATTCCTCCGGCCGCCGTTGTGCAATGGCTTCGGCGATTCGACAGCCGTGTCGTCCTCGAGTTCGTATCGCCTGACGACGAGATGGTCGAGGTTCTAACAGCCAACAAACGGGTCGAAGAACTTCACGAAGATCGAGACGAGCAAGGGTTCCGCTCCATCCTCGTCGATTCGTTCGAGATCCTCTCCGAGACCAGTCTCGGCTCCGGCTCGCGGGTCCTCTTCGAGCTACAACCTCGATGACGCTCCTCCGAAGGCTGGGCTCTGGCGCGCTGCGGTGGGCTCGGCGGAGGGTGGCTGGGGTGGATCAACTGGGGGCGTGGGACCTCGTGCTCTCCGTCATGGTGCTCTTTGCCTTTGCAGTTGCTCAGCCGCTCCTGGACCTGCTGGGCCGCAATCCCGAGTTCTTTCTTGCTCGCGCCGCTCCGAAGATCGACATCTGGCTCGTGGTCCTAGCTGCGGTATTGATCCTGCCGTCGCTCCTCGCCCTGGTCGCATGGGGCGCAAGGGCGATTCACCCGATTGTCGGCGCTGTTGTCCACTCGATCATCTTCACCGTGCTCGGAGCCGCGATGGCGATCGCCCTGATCGAGCATTCACCGGCAAGAGAGCTTCCCGACTGGGCCGAACTCGCAGTGGCTGCGCTCGTCGGAGTGGCCCTGTGGGATGTGTTCATCCACTTCGCTTGGGCCAGGGCAGCAGTTCGGTTCGCCTCGATCGGACCACTTGTGTTTGCCGCTGCCTTCGCGCTCTTCTCTCCGACGGCACAGCTCTTGTCCGCGGCCGGACCACTCGAGAAGCCCGCCGGGGTGGTCGTGGACAACCCGGTCCCCGTCGTACTCGTCGTGTTCGATGAGTTTCCCCTGGCTTCGCTCATAGACGCCGAAGGCAACATTCCGGAACGGATCTATCCGACGTTTGCCCGCCTCGCCGAGGAAGGCGTTTGGTTCCGTAATGCCGTTGGCGTGGAGCAACAAACCGAAGAGGCGATTCCGACGATCCTCACCGGGCGCCATCCAGCGGATCGTGACGCCATACCAACTGCGTCGGACTACCCGCTCAATCTGTTCTCGCTTCTCGCTGATGTCTATGAGATTCGAGCTTCCGAGTCGGTCACCGAGTTGTGCCCCAGTTATGCGTGCTCGAACAGGACCCGGGTTGTCAGCCCTCCCGCCGACCGATGGCCGACGCTGGCCAGTGACCTGAGCATCGTGTCCGCTCATCTCCTTCTCCCGCCCGATTTGACCCGGGGACTTCCCTCGATCCGCCAGACATGGGGCGACTTCGCCGGTGCCACTCCCGAAGCGAGGGAGCAGTTCAACCTCATCGGCCGGTTCAACGAGGTGCTCGACGAGGATCGCCGCAAACAGGTCGCCAGATTCATCGGCATGCTCGCGCAGCCGACGAACCGGCCCACGTTCTACTTCGCACACCTTCTCTTCCCACACGTCCCTTGGACCTACCTCCCCAACGGACAGGCGTACTCGGTCCAGACTCCTGCACCAGGCTCGACTGCGATCGGTTGGGCCTCCGACGAGTGGCTGGTCATGCAGGCCTATCAACGCCACCTCCTTCAGGTGCAATACGCCGACACCATCGTGGGCCGGATAATCGCGACCCTGGAGAGCCGCGGTGTGTACGACGATGCCTTGATCCTCATAGTTGCGGACCACGGTGCGGCCGACGCCCCCGACATCGACTTCCGGAGGGCCATAACGGACGCGACGGTGGGTCACATAGCTGCCGTGCCGATGTTTCTGAAGATGCCCGGTGAAAAGGACGGTCACGTGGATGACTACCGCGCTGAGACGACCGACGTGCTGCCGACCATCGCCGACGTCCTGGGCATGACTGTCCCATGGGAGGTTGAAGGAACATCGCTGCTCTCGACGGATCGCCCGACCCGGACATCGAGCACGATGATCGGTAGCCGAGGGTCGGTGACCTTCGATGCCAGTGGCAACGAGAAGCTCGAGGTCGCAGCTTGGAAGGAGTCATGGTTCCTAGACGGCGAGCCGTTCGGCCTCGCTCCACGCGGCTATCACGACCTGCTCGGAACGAGCCTCGCCAGTCTCAGACCGACCGACGACACCGGCCTTGAGGTTCAGATCCGGCGCGCTAGCCAGTACTCCGACTTGGACCCGACCGCCGAGCCGTTCCCGGCCCAGGTCACAGGAACCCTGACGGGCTCGGCAGCCTTCAACGGGGACGTGGTCCTGGCCATCAGCCTGAACGGGCGAGTCGAGGCCGTCGTGCGAACCTTCGACACAGACGGAAGGACCACCAGCTTTCAGGCCATCCTGCCCCCGGAGGCGTTCAGAGCCGGAGCAAACCGCATCGAAGTGGTCTTGGTTGATGGAACTGCCGGCACCAGGTCCTATTCGCTGGCCTCGGGCTGACCACCTACATCGCTCGCAGAAGGGAAACACTGCTTAACTCATCCTTTCGGGAGTCGGTGACATCCCGTGCCGAATGCGGGAACCGTCCGTCCCCCCACATGCGTCTATCAGGCAAGAGATCAGGCATTGAGCGAGACAAGACGTCGATTCTTCAAGCAAATCAGGCGGCGAATCCGGTTCGCCTGGCTCACCGCGACCGCACAACAGCTGGGCCCATATCTGGGTTTGCTGCTGGTCCTCCTCTTCTTCGTCGACTGGCTGACGGCCTGGGATGACGCCGCCCTGTTCTCTTTGGCTGCGGTCGGAGGGTTCGTTTTTGCGCTGGTCGTCGGATCCCTGTCCCTTCGCATCACCGATTGGGACGCATCGAGAGCTGCCGAGAGGGGACTGCACGCCAGGGACGCACTCACAACTGCTCTCGAGTTCAACGACCCCGAGGACGAGGTCCACCAGGCGATCCAACGAGAGGCAGACTCGATTGCTGCTTCAAGTGACGCCGCGGTCGCCATACCGGTCGAGCCGAGGCCCGATCGACTTCGACAGGTCGCGCTGGCGGCTGCAGCTGCGCTCGTGCTTGCTTTCATCCCACCATTCTCCGACACGCCTGCGCTGTCAGTCGACGTGCAAACCGCGCTCGAGAAGGAAGCCGAGCAGCTCGAACAGATCGCGGACGCCATCGAAGCCCAGGACCTCGAGAACAAAGAGGAACTCGCTGAGGAGCTCCGTCGACTCGCTGAGGAGCTTCGGACCGCGCAGACGCTCGAGGAGGCTCTCGAGGCTCTCGAGAAGTCAGAGAAACGACTTGACGCATTAAAAGACCCCAACGCCCTTGCACAGAAGGCAGCCGTGCAAGGGCTGGCGAGCGACCTCGCGCTGAGGCCGCTAGTGGATGGGACCTCCCTCGACGCATCGACCCAGCTCGAGGAGCTGGCCAAGGAGCTCGATCAGCTGTCCGAGCCCGAGTTGAGAGCGCTTCAGGACCGCCTCGGCGAGTTGGCGGCGTCTCAGGCGGCCGGCAACCCGGACCTGGCCAGTCAACTGTCGGAGGCGGCATCGGCGCTCCAGTCCGGCAACCTCGCCGCAGCTTCCCAGGCACTATCCGACGCCGCGGCGTCCCAGACACAGGGAGTCAGCCAGGCCAGGGGCCAACAGGCCATCTCCGAGGTGCAAGGCGCCCTTGCCGCAGTCTCGAGTCGCCTATCCGGCGAGGGGACTCCCACCGAGGGCAACGGTGGCGCCGGAGAGGGTCAGGGTGGCGAGGGACAAGAAGGATCGCAAGGAGGCGCCGGGCAAGGTCAGGGCGGACAGAGCGGCGGAGCCAGTCCCGGCGGCGAGATCTCGGATGTGGCCCCCGGTTCAGGCGACGCGTCCGGACAGGGGGGCCAGGGGACAGTCGGCACCGGCGAGGGCGACGACCACGGCACCGAGGTGGATACGAGCTCTGTGTACGACCCGGCGGTCACCGGACCTGCAGCTGACCTTCTCCAGGTTCACATCTCTGGTGGGGGCACACTTGGCGACGTCACCGCGCTTAAGGACACCGAGACACAGGAGGGTGAGGCGATTGTCCCCTACGCCACAGTTTTGCCGCAGTACTTGAATGAAGCCGCAGACGCCCTGGCAGCCCTGAGGCTGCCTCCGGGGATGAGAACCATCGTCCAGAGCTATTTCGACCGTCTGGCACAGGCGGCACAGTAGGGAGGGAGCCTTCGTGACCCAGCCAACCCAAAAGAGCCTCGCTCAATATGCCGCCACCGCCAAGGAAATCGAATCAGCAGTGGCAAAGCGGATCGCCGGTCAGCCCGAATTGATCCGACAAACACTGGTTTCGCTTCTGGCCGAGGGCCACGTTCTATTGGAGGGAGTGCCCGGGCTCGGCAAGACCGAGCTCGTGAAGGCCTTCGCCGCCGCCGTCGGTGTGGATTTCGCGAGAGTCCAGTTCACACCCGATCTGATGCCCGCGGACATCGTCGGCACCCAGGTGCTGGAACAGGACGAAGAAGGGCGGCGCCACTTTCAATACCACCCGGGACCGGTCTTCACGAACTTTCTTCTGGCCGACGAGATAAACCGCGCCACACCCAAGACTCAGGCCGCGCTGCTCGAAGCCATGCAGGAGCGTCAGGTCACTGTCGCCGGAGAGTCGAGGGAACTGCCGAAGCCATTCCTGGTGCTGGCAACTCAGAACCCGATCGAGTTGGAAGGCACCTATCCTCTTCCTGAGGCCCAGCTGGACCGGTTCATGTTCAAGGTGACGGTCAATCCCCCGTCGGCCGATGTGCTCGAGGAGATCGTTCGCCGAACCACATCAGGATCGCTGCCTGAAGTGCCGCTTGCCGCCGACCTCGAGACCATCAGGACGATGATCGCGCTGACGCCCACCGTGCCGATCGCAGCACACCTGATTCGATACGTCTCTGAGCTGGTAGAGACCACTCACCCGGAAGGCAACACCGCAACCCCCAGCGTGAAGAGGTATGTGCGGTGGGGAGCCTCCCCCCGCGGTGCCCAGGCGATGGTCCTCGCAGCCAAAGCCGCAGCGGTTGTCGATGGCCGGCCTCACGTGACTGCCGAAGACATCCGCTGGGCTGCCCGGCCTGCCCTTCGTCATCGGCTCGTGCTCGGGTACGAGGCTACGGCTGAGGGGATCAGGAGCGATGTCATCCTCAGCGAGGTCATCGAGTCGACTCCAGAGCCAAAGGTGGACATCCGGGGCGCGCCTTGACCCTGCTGAGCCCCAGGCTCATGGCGAGACTGGAGACGCTCCAGGTCCAAAGCAGACGCCGGCTCGTGGGGCGCTTCGGAGGCGAGCACACTTCAAAGCGTTACGGAAACACCATCGACTTCGCCGACTTCCGGGAATATCACCCCGGCGACGACTTTCGCAGGATCGACTACCACGTTCTGGCACGCCTCGATCAGGTGCTCATCAAGCTGTTCGAAGCCGACGACGAGGTCACCGTTCGCCTCCTGGTTGACACTTCGGCGTCGATGGGTGTCGGGGGAAAGATCGAGCAGGCCAAGCGACTCTCGGCCGCACTGGGCTTCGTGGCGCTCACCGCGCACGATGCCGTTTCGGTTCACACGTTCCCAGCAAGCGGGCCAGCCCCCCGATTCGCGGGCCGCGCATCGGTGCCCTCATTTTTCGCATACCTCGAAACCCTCGGCGCCGAAGGGTTGACACCTTTCGCCGAAGCCGCCGGGCACCTTCTCAGCCAGCCGGGCCTTCCGGGAGTGACCATTGTCCTCAGCGACCTTCTCACACCCCAGTGGCGCTCGCTCATGAGCCTGAGCTCCTCTGGCTCGGACGTGATGATCATCCACATCCTCTGCGAGGAGGATCTCGACCCTGGATACTCCGGGGACCTCGAGCTCGTCGATCGTGAAGACGGGGACCGCCTCACCGTGAGCGTCACTGATGAGGTGGCCGACGATTACCGGAATCGTGTCGGCAGCTGGCGAGAGGAAGTCCGCCACTGGACCCGCAGCAACGGCTCGCTGTACACGGCTGTGGACGCCCGGGACGACATCGAGAGCATCCTGCTCGAGTCCTGGCGCGAGGCCGGGCTCCTCCGATGACTTTGCTGCTCCCTGCCGGCCTGCTCGCCATAGGGCTGGCTGCTCCGATCATCGTCCTTCACATGCTCACTCCGCGGCGACCCCCTACGCCGGTCTCGTCGTTGCTCCATTGGGACGGTCTGAGGCACTCCATCACAGCTGCGGAGCCATGGCAGAAACTCCGCTGGAGCCTTCTTCTCATCCTCCAGCTCCTGATCGTTCTGGCGTTTGCCCTGATACTCGCTCGCCCGGCCACCCTCGAGACGGCCGAGCTGGCCGAGCACACCGTTTTCATAGTGGACGCGTCGGGATCGATGGCTGCGATCGACGGCGAGCCCGACCGTCTCGCGGACGCAATAGAGGCCGTCAAGGCTCTCCGCAGCGAGATTCCCGACGGTGGCATCGCCAGCCTCGTGGTGGCGTCGGAGCAGCCCTCGGTGCTGGTGCAGCACGGCGACGCCGCAGACACGTTTGATAGGGCTGCCGACTCGATCACAACCACCGGCGGTGGAATCGACTTCGAGGGTACCTTCAGCCTCGCCGAGTCTCTGGTCACGGCCGAGCGGCCAACCGGATTCGTCCTCGTCTCCGACGGCGACCTCGACGAGGTCGAGCAGCGGCTCGCACCGCTGGGCACGAGGTTCGTGTCGGTTGGCTCGACGGACACGAACCGGGCGATAACGGATCTCTCGGTCACGGCGGGGCCGGGAGGGCTCCAAGCCCGGGTGACAATCGAATCCACAGGCGGCCCCGAGGCGACACAGACACTCCGCCTGGATATCGACGGCATAACGGTCCTCAGCGAGCAGATCACGATCCCGCGCGGTGAGGTGGTCGAGGAGACATACGAGCTTCCCTCGGGAACCAGGGTCGCGGCGTTCCTCGATGGCCAAGACCTCCTCGCATACGACAACCAGCGCTACGTCGGCGCCCCAGTCATCGGGAGCCTCAAGGCGCGTGTTCATGGCGAGGCGACCTTTTTCGTCGATGAGCTACTGGCTTCCATCCCCGAGGTCGACACCGAGGTCGCACCCGGAGAGGAAGTCGACTTCGAGATCTTCGTCGGAGTCGCTGCGCCTCCCGGTCAAGCCGTTCCATTCATTGCCATCGATGTTCCCGGTGGCATCGAGGGAGTCCGCCCGGTGGGTCGGGTCACCGAGCCAATACCGACACTCGTCGCCGACCATCCCCTCCTCGACGACATCGATGTCAGCCGGATAGCGATCGCAGAGGCCCAGGACCTAGAAGTCACGGCCGGCCAAGTCCTGCTCGGCGCTCCTGGTGTCCCGCTGATCGTCTCCGGCGACATCGGCGGTGTCCCTTTCTTCTATCTGGCTTTCACCCTCGAGCAGTCGAATCTCCCCGTGAACGTGGCGTTCCCGATCGTTGGCGCCCGCATGGTCGGCAGCCTCGCTTCTGCGGGAGGAGTCGCCGAGGGGATAAGTATCGGAGAGCGGATCCCGATCGGCGTCAAAGGAGGGGCGGTCATCGACCCGCGCGGGGCCCGGACCCTGGTCTCGGTCGGTGACTCGGGCCCCGTCGCTGACCAGGCGGGATTCTGGATCGTCGAGCCGGCCGGTGGAGAGCCGGTCGAGATTGCAGTCAACCCGGATACCGGGGAGTCCCTCCTCGAGCCGGTCACTTCGCTTCCCGAGATCCGGCCGGCTCCACAAGATGAGGAGGCGGCGGCGGGAGTCGCAGTCATCTCGCGCACGCTGCTCCCCTGGTTCGTGGCCGCCCTGCTCGCCCTACTCGCCTTCGAGCTATACGTCAGCTACCGGACGCGTGGGGTGTCACGCCGGCAATGGAGATGGGGCATGGTGGCGCGGGCGGTCATCGTAGGCCTCGTCGCACTCGCGCTCGTCAACCCGATCTTCACGACACGGTCCGACAATGTAACGACGGTTTTCGTCGTCGACGTCTCGGCTTCTCTGGGAGGATCGGTGGACCAAGCGCGGGCATGGGTCGAGTCGGCGCTCACCGAGGCAGGGGGTGCCGAGTGGGCCGTGGTCGAGTTCGGCCGCGAAGCTCGGGTCGGGACGGCGCTCGGGACCAACGGCTATCGACGGGCCCGAGGGGTAGACGACGACGCTACGAACATAGGGCGGGGGTTGCGCCTCGGTGAGTCCATCCTCGACGGAGAGACAAGGGAGCGACTGGTATTGATCTCCGACGGGCGCAACAACAATGGCGACCTCCAGGCCGAGATCGACAGGTTGAAGACCCTCGGCATGATCGTTGATGTTCACACGATCGTCGGTGAGACGCGAGCTGATGCGGCGGTAGCCGGGATCGATGTTCCCAACACCGTGAACCAGGGGGAATCGTTCACAGCGACTGTTGAGGTCCTCTCGACGATCTTCGCATCGGCCGAGGTTCAGTTGAGGGACGATTCAGGCGTCCTGGCTACGAGGCCCGTCGATCTGGAGCCGGGTGCGAATTACGTGTCGTTCAACATCGGGCCGGGAGAGCCCGGTCTCAGGCGATTGACAGCCACCGTGACGATGCCCGGCGACGATACCGAGGCGAACGACAGCACCGTCAATGCCGTCCAGGTGGCAGGGCCGGCCAAGGTCCTGCTGGTTGAAGGATCGCGAGCGGGAGGCAGTGTGCTCTCGGGGGCGCTCGAGTCTACAGGCCTGGTTGTGGACAGGGTTCTGACCGAAGAGATGCCGGGCCTTCAAGAGCTCTCCGCCTATCGGGCGGTCGTCCTGGTCGATGTGGGTGCCCGGGATTTGGGTGATGAACGGGTCGCCACTCTCGACACTTTCGTGCGGGACCTCGGACGTGGGCTGGTTGCAGTCGGAGGGGTCGGCTCGTTTGGCCAAGGCGCCTACCGAGACACTCCCCTGGAGGCGCTATTGCCGGTCGACAGCGAGCCGCCCGACGCGGAGCGCGAGGTTGAGGTGGCGGAGGTTCTGCTCATCGACACCTCTGAGTCGATGGGTGCATGTCATTGTGCCGACGATGGACAGACCACCGTCGAAGGCGGCGTCAACAAGACCGACATCTCGAAGTCGGCCGCCGTCCGCGCCATCGAAGCCCTCGGTGTCCATGACGAGGTCGGGGTCCTCGCCTTCTCCGGCAACTCGGAGTGGGTGATCCCCCTCCAGGTTTTCCCGGATCAGCAGACGATCGAGCAAGGCATCGGCTCGCTCCGCCCATTCGGCGAGACACGCATAGTGCCCGCGCTGGAAGAGGCCGCGGAGGCGCTTCGCCAGTCCGACAAGCCGCTGAAGCACATCATCCTCTTCACGGACGGCTTCACCAACGAACTGCCCCAGGAAGGGTTCTCCGGGCCGACCGGGTTCTCTCCTCGACTGATCGAAGCGGTTCGGGACATCGCGTACGAGGGAATCACGGTCTCGGTGGTAGGAACGGGCGAGGGGGCGATACCGGCCTTGGAGCAAGTAGCGGAGGCCGGTCTAGGGAGGTTCTACCCGGGTCGAGACCTCAACGAGATCCCGGAGATCTTTGTCAAGGAGGCGCGGCTTGCAGCTCGATCTTTCATCAACGAAGGAGAGTTCTACCCGACGGTCACCGGCACTTCCGAGGCGGTCCGGGAACTTGCTTCCTCGCCTGCGTTACGTGGGTACATCGCCACAGCAGCCAAGCCCACCGCCGATGTCCAGCTTCGAGTCGGCGACCTGTCGGATCCCCTTCTCGCCTCCTGGCGCGTCGGGTTGGGCAAGACCACCGCTTGGACAAGCGACGCCGGCGAGAGGTGGGCATCGGACTGGGCGGAGTGGGGAGGGTTCGCCGACTTCTGGGCCGATGTGGTCAAGGACACCTTCCCGCTGGAAGGGTCGGAGGGTGAGCAGATAAGTGCCCGTATCAGCGACGAGCTTCTCACGGTGAAGCTCGAGGGTGCCGAAGAATGGCCGGCAGGCACCGAGGCCTACGCGAGAATCTCGTATCCGGACGGGACGAGCGAGGAGCTGCGACTGGAACGCTCCTCGGACTTCGAGTTCGAAGTGGCGACCGCGGCGCGACAGGGAGGGACCTACGCCGTGGGAGTCAATGTCCAGACCCCGGAGGGAGACCCGCTGGTCCTCTCGGCGATCGCCACCCGGACCTTCGCCGCCGAGTTCCTGCCGGGAGACGCCGACTCCGACTTGATGGCGAGCATCTCAACCGCTACCGGGGGTCGTGGAGAGATCTCTTCGACCCAGGCGTTCGACCCCGAAGGCCTCCCCGATGGCGTCACCGAGAGGTCCTTCAGATGGCTGTTCCTTCTGATCGCTGCCCTGCTCTGGCCTCTGGACGTCGCGCTTCGGCGGCTGCGGTTGTCGAGGAGAGAGAGACCATCCCCCCAAGCCCCACGACCAGAGCCCCAGCCCACACCCACCACACCATAGGTCTCACGAACACACTCACATCAACCTCGGATGCA
Source organism: Acidimicrobiia bacterium (assembly GCA_033720975.1). Taxonomy (GTDB): domain Bacteria; phylum Actinomycetota; class Acidimicrobiia; order Spongiisociales; family ZC4RG35; genus JAWWBL01. Next base: position 15,271 of record JAWWBL010000022.1, read on the forward strand.
TCTGGTGTGACCGTCGAGATGGCGATGACCACGTCGCCGAGGGGGTCAGTCACCAGGGCAGGCTCGGCGACGGGCAGCGACTGGTCTTCATAGGCGCGGATCTCGGGCTCTGCGGCTGCGCCATCAACGTCGAATGTTGCTCGCACGAAGATGAACCGGTCGTCCTCGCCAGTGGAGATGGCCTCGAGACGTACCGTTTTGCCGGCCACTTCCACCTCTTGGCCAGGCCGCATCGCTCCTTCGAATTGATCACCGAGGGAACTTCCGGCGGCTCCTATCAGGACCATCACGAGACCGACGTGCGCCATATGGCCGGCCAGGATCCTTCGTTTGGGCCGTCGTGTGGCAAGCGAGCGGACAAGGGCGACCAGCGCGGAGATTGCCAGGGCGATGAGAGCGATCGGCGCAAGCCGTCTCACGGCAACCGCAAGGGCGATCCCCGCCGCCACTACAAACACCAGAACGAACGTGTTGATCTCGCTCTTGGTGGTCGCCATGCCCGACCAGGTGGTAGAGAAGGCCAAGCCCATGAGAGGAACCATCACCAGGGTGAGCGGATAGACCGTCGAAACGAAGAACCGCGACCCGACGGCGACTTCGTCACCGGCGAAAACGGACACGTACGCCGGATATGCGGAGCCGATCGTCACGAAGATGAGGGCCGCCACGACGAGGACCCCGCTCGCGACCAGCCAGGTGTCACGGCCCAGCCCGATTCGCTCCCACGGCTCACCCTTTGGCGTCCGGTGGGCCACAAAAGCCACGACGAGCACCGTCGCCAGCGCGGCCACCAGAAGGATCCGTCCGATGACCGGGTCTTCGGCGAATGCGTGGATCGAGCCGGTCGAGCCCGATCTGGTGAGGTAGACGCCCAAAACCGTCAAGGCGAAAGGAAGGGCACCAAAGGCGACGGTCCAGCGGCGAAGCCGCCCATCACGCTCATATACCCGCGAGACGTGCAAAAACACTGTCGTGGCGAGCCACGGCATCAATGCAGTGTTCTCGACAGGGTCCCACGCCCAGAAGCCACCCCAACCAAGCTCGACATACGCCCAATTGGCGCCGGCGACCATCCCGAATGTGAGGAGAGTCCAGGAGATCAACAGCGATCGCCTGACACTGTTCAGCCACAAATCACCGCTTTGACGTCGGGCGGCAGCCGTAACGGTCATCGCGAATGGCACCACGAGCGTCGTGAGACCGAGATAGAGAATGGGCGGGTGGTAGATCATCGCCGGATGTTGAAGCAATGCCAGCAACCCGTTCCCGTCCACGGCGGGGATGTCGAGTCGGGTGAAAGGGTTGGAGAACAAGCCCGTGAAGACGAGCAGGAGCGCGCAGAGAGCAGCGCCCAAAGGGGCGGAGCGACGTTTCCGAAGGCCTATCCAGGCAACAACCGTCGTCATCGAGGCGTAGAACAGCATCGAGCCCTCCATCCCTCCCCAAAGAGCGGCGAGCCGGTACGGCCACGGTGTTTGGAGGCTCGAGGTCTCGGCCACATACGCCAGCGCGAAGTCGTTGATTAGCAGAGCGAGCCCGAGAACCAGCGTGGACACCGCACCGGATCCGGCAGCGGCGCCTAGAAGTCGGCTGAAGCGAGGCAGCGTGGCGAGGGCCGCGAGCCCGGCAGCCACCCACATGAAAACCGAGCCGACGAACGCGGCATCCATGGTGCGAGCGTAACCCGGATCGTGGCCCATACAGCCTTGTCGGGCGGCCTAACCTGCCCGCCCATGCCACTCTTCATGGACCGTCATGACGTGCCCGGCGCGTCCGCTCACGACGTCGCCAACGCACACGTCAGTGATCTCGAGAAGGCCGGCGAATTCGGGGTCGAGTTCTTCTCCTACTGGTTCGACCACAACGACGGCGCCGTATTCTGCTTCGCCCGAGCTCCGGAGCGAGACGCGATGAAGGCGGTCCACGAAGCGTCACACGGGCTCGTCCCCGCGGAGATCATCGAGGTCCAGGAAGGCGAAGTCGTCAAGTTCCTCGGTCGGGTTCACGACCCTCGGGACGCCAGCGAGATCACCAGCCCCTTCCGCACCATTGCCTTCACCGACATCGTGGGGTCAACGGAGTTGCTCGACACCCTCGGGCAGGCCGAGTACATGGTCTTGCTGACCGAACACGACCTGGCCATCCGGAAGTCCCTGATCTCGTGGAAGGGACGCGAGGTCAAACACACCGGTGACGGGTTCATGATCTCCTTCGATGACGCCGGCAGAGCACTCGGCTGGTCGGCAGCCGTTCGAGACATGTTCGACACAAAGGAAAACCTCACCATCCGGCTGGGGCTTGCCGCCGGCGAGCCTGTAGATCACGACGACGACATATTCGGGGCCGCCGTGACACTGGCAAGCAGGATCTGCGGCGCCGCCGAGCCCGGGACGGTGAAGGTCTCCGATGTGGTTCGCGATATTGGCACCGAAGCGGGCTTTGAGTTCGACTCTGGCACTGAGGAATCGCTCAAGGGGTTCGCAGATCCGGTGAAGACGTACGTGCTCCTGAACTGATCAAACGCGTATACGGTCTGGCTATGAGCGACCTATTCGAGGCTCGCGCCGAAGACCTTGCCCTCGCATCGGCTCCACTCGCCACCCGGATGCGCCCACGCCAGTTGGATGAAGTCGTCGGCCAGGCTGAATTGCTGGCGCCTGACGCCGCTTTCAGGAGGCTGGTAGAGGCGGGCAGACCCATCTCGATGCTCCTCTGGGGACCGCCCGGGACCGGAAAAACCACTCTTGCCCGTCTGGTCGCCGCGGGGGCCGGTGCCCACTTCAGCACACTCTCGGCCACATCCGCCGGGGTCCGCGATATCAGAACAGTCCTGGCCGAGGCTCGACAGCGACTGGCCGAAGAGGAGAGACGGACCGTTTTGTTCCTCGACGAGATTCATCGATTCGCCAAGAACCAACAGGATGCTCTTCTGCCCGGTGTCGAGGACGGGACGCTGGTCCTCATAGGCGCCACGACGGAGAACCCTTACTTCGAGATCAACACTCCACTGATGAGCAGAATGACCCTTTTCCGGCTCCAGCCGCTCTCGAGTTCGGATGTGCGACACCTGATGGACCGGGCTCTGACCGACGATGCGCACGGCCTCGGGGAGCTTGGCCTCACGCTTTCCGACGACCTGGCCGACGAGCTGGCCGGCCGCACCGGGGGCGATGCCCGTCAGGCCCTCAACGCCCTGGAGGTTGCCGCGATACTGGCCTCACAGGACGGCGTGAGCGAGATCGCTGAGGCCCACGTCTCGGAAGCCCTGCAGCGGCGCTTGGTCCGCTACGACAAGACGGGTGACAGCCATTACGACGTGATATCAGCGTTCATCAAATCGGTGCGTGGCTCCGACCCTGACGCCGCCCTCTACTGGCTGCTGCTCATGCTCGAAGGAGGCGAGGACCCCGAGTTCATCGCCCGCCGGCTCATCATCCTCGCCTCTGAGGATGTTGGCTTGGCCGACTCTCGTGGGTTACAAGTTGCTGTGGCTGCGGCCGACGCCCTTGCCTATGTCGGTCTTCCTGAGGCGACTTACCATCTCGCCCACGCCACTTTGTTCCTCGCCACCGCTCCGAAGTCGAACTCTGTGGGACGAGCCATTGGCGCGGCGAGATCGCTGGTTCAGGACGGCCCTTCGCCGGTGGTGCCTCTCCACCTTCGTTCCACCGGATATGCCGGCGCCTCGAAACTCGGCCACGGAGTGGACTACGAGTACTCGCACAACGACCCAGAGGGCATCGTCGATCAGCAGTACTTCCCCGACGGGGTTGACCCGACCGTGCTCTTCGTGCCGGGCACCCGCGGAGCCGAGCAGCGGATCAGGGAGGCGCTGGAGAGGATCGACGACGTGTTCGGTCGGGACCGTTACTGAGCGGTGAGTACGGCGACCACGCCGAATTCGCCCTCGGCGTATTCGATCGATGCGGCTCGGGCTGCCGCCTTCAGGTCGGCCTCCGCCGCACGGATCAGATCGATGTCGGAGGAGTCCCCAGTGACCGAGACCCGCTCAACTTCTGCTCTCATCGACACGCTTGCATCCGACTTGGTGCGACGCACCGCGGCAAGAACTTCGCTGGTCTTCGAGAGAACCGCTGGCTCACCAGTGTGAGTGGCGAGCTGGGTCTCGTCGGGCCATGGCATTCGGTGGATGGAGCCCTCCTTCCACCAACTCCAAACCTCCTCGGTCGTATACGGGAGGAAGGGTGCGAACAACCTGAGGTAGACGCCAAGGGCGAGCTGAAGGGCAGCGTGAGCCGACGCTGCTTGGGCGCCTTCACCGTAGGCGCGTGCCTTGACCAGCTCGACGTAATCGTCGGTCCATCCCCAGAACGAGCTCTCGGCCGCCTCCAAAGCTCTGGTGTAGTCGTACTCCTCGAATGCCTTGGTCGCTTCCTCGACGGTCGCTGACAGGCCGGCGAGCATCGACTTGTCGATGTCTTCGTTGATGGCTGCGGGGTCGACGTCTGAGTCGGTGAACCCGAGGGCGAAACGCGCCGCGTTGAGGATCTTGATCGCGAGCCGCCGGCCGATCTTCATGATCCCGAAATCGATGGCAGTGTCGGCTCCTGGCCGGCCCTTGCAGGCCCAGTAGCGGACCGCCTCGGCCCCATATTCCTCCACGAAGGGCATCGGAGTGACCACGTTCCCGATCGACTTGGACATCTTCTTACGGTCCGGGTCGAGGATCCAGCCATTGATCGTCGCCGTATCCCAGGGCAGGCGCCCGTGCTCGAAGTGCGACCTGACCGTGGTGGAGAACAGCCAGGTGCGGATGATGTCCGGTCCCTGGGGCCGAATGTCCATGGGGAAGACGCGGGCCCATAGGTCGGGATCGTCGTCCCAATGTCCGGCGATCTGCGGTGTCAGTGACGACGTGGCCCAAGTGTCCATGATGTCCGGGTCACCCACGAAACCACCGGGTTTGCCTCGCTGCGACTCCTCGTACCCGGCGGGAACGTGCGACGACGGGTCGATGGGAAGGTCCGCCTCATCCGGAGCGAGCGGATTCTCGTAGTCGGGCTCGCCGGAGGAGTCGAGCCGATACCAGAGCGGAATGGGGACACCGAAAAACCGTTGCCTCGAGATCAGCCAGTCACTGTTGAGGCCGTCCACCCAATGCTTGTAGCGAACTCCCATGTGCTCCGGAACCCAATGAAGCTCCTCACCGCGCGCCAGCAGATCGTTTCGAAGCTCATCGTCTCGGGCCCCGTTGCGGATGTACCACTGACGGCTGGTGACGATCTCGAGGGGCCGGTCACCCTTCTCGTAGAACTTGACCGGATGTGTGATCTCGCGAGGCTCGCCGTCCAGGGCTCCCGCCTCCTCCAGCATCTCGGCCATCTTGCGCCGCGCTTGGTTGGGGAACAGCCCGGCAAGTTCCGAATATGTGTCGGCACCCTCACCAGAGAGCCACTCCGGGGTCTCCTCGTGAAATCGGCCATCGTGTTGGATGACAGCCCTGGTGGGCAGGTCGAGCTCACGCCACCATGTGACATCGGTGGTGTCACCGAAAGTGCAGATCATGGCGATGCCCGTCCCCTTCTCGGGGTCGGCGAGATCGTGGGCAACCACGGGAAGCTCCACTCCGAATAGCGGCGAGGTCACCTTCTCTCCGATGAGCCCCTGGTAGCGCTCGTCGTCGGGGTGGGCCACCAACGCGACACAGGAGCAGATCAGCTCCGGGCGGGTGGTGTCGATGTAGACAGGTTCCCCGTCCGCCTTGCGGAAGGCGATCTTGTAGTACGCGCCAGCCTTCTCTCGGTCCTCCAGCTCGGCCTGGGCGACCGCGGTCTGGAAGTCGACATCCCAGAGAACAGGGGCTTCAGCCGAGTACGCCTCGCCCCTGGCCAGGTTTCGAAGGAACGCCTTCTGGGAGATCCGACGGCTGTGATGGTCGATGGTGGCGTAGGTCAGCGACCAATCCACCGAGAGCCCGATTGCGCGCCACAGGTCCTCGAAGACCTTCTCGTCTTCGGCAGTGAGCACGTGGCAGAGATCGATGAAGTTGCGGCGGCTGACCTGGACCGGTGGATCGTATGCCGTCTCGGGCGGGGTGAAGTCGGGGTCGTAGGCGATGTTGGGGTCACACCGGACGCCGTAGTAGTTCTGCACCCGGCGCTCGGTAGGCAGGCCGTTGTCGTCCCACCCCATCGGGTAGAAGACCTCCTTACCCGACATACGGCGGTAGCGGGCGTGTGCGTCGGTCTGGACGTACCCGAACACCGAGCCCATGTGCAGCGATCCCGAGACGGTCGGGGGCGGGGTGTCGATGGCGAAGATCTGGTCGCGGGTCTTGGAACGGTCGAATCGGTAGGTGCCGTCCTGTTCCCAGCGCGCGTCCCACTTGGCTTCGAGCCCTTCCAGGCTGGGCTTTTCGGGGATGTCTCGTGCCATGTGAACCGGTAAGGGTAACGGCGTGGGCCGGGCTTTCTCGTTCGCGCTGCACAGCGTCGCGCTCAGACCCACCGGGTGCAGCGCAGACAAGGGCGTACGCCGGGCTTTCTCGTTCGCGCTGCACAGCGTCGC
>JAWWBL010000023.1:0-21789 GCA_033720975.1 Acidimicrobiia bacterium
AGCCGCGATGAAGCTCATGGCGCCGATAGAGGTCAGATAGATGGCAACCCATCTTGCTTCTCGCTCCTCGGCAAAGACGGCGTCCGGGAATGATCCGCCAAGGTCACCGGCGGTCGTCCCGAGCGCCTCGGCCAGGTTGTCGACTAGAGCCCCGGGACCGGCACCAAACCAAGCGATGCCATTGAGCAGGTACAGACCACTCACCAACATGAGCAGTACCCAACCGAGCTTGGCGAGTCTGGTCTGAATTGGAGCCTCAGCTTCGGGCATTGTTTCTCCCTTCCTGTTGTGGACCAAAAGACCAATCAAACAATCGAGGCGATACAAGCCGAGACGGGCCGAGCGGCAGAGCGCAACTTCGCATTCTTCGATCTCTGATTGTCACCCCGTGAACCCTACGCACCTGAAACCTGTTGCCGCACGGTCCGAAAGACGGATGCGGAGCGTGAGGGAGAGACCGATTCCGTGGCAACCGGAATCGCATCACCCCTCTGAACCGACACCCACCCGTTCATGGCGGCCCGGCCACTCGCAGAGTGAAAACAACTCGCACGCCCCACAGGCCGGGAACCGGGCGTCACAGACGTCCCTGCCGAACTGAATGAAGCGCATCGAAAGGCCCGACCAAGTGGCCACGGGATAGAGCGCCATGAGGTCCCGCTCAATCTTGACCGGGTCGCTTTCTCTGGTCAGGCCGAGCTTGCGGGTGACACGTCTCACATGGGTGTCGACCGCGATGGCCGGCACTCCCCATGCCTCGGCCAGCACGACCGACGCCGTCTTGCGGCCCACGCCCCGCAGCTTGATCAATTCGTCGATGTCGGCAGGAACCTCCCCTCCGTAGAGCTCGACGAGATCCAGAGACAGCTCGATGATCGCTCTCGTCTTCTGACGGTAGAAGCCAGTCGAGTACACGAGTGCTTCCACGTCCTCGGGACGGGCTTCGGCAAGCGACTCAGCATCGGGATAACGATCGAACAACTCTGGAGCCACTCTGTTGACGTTCTCATCGGTGGTCTGGGCCGACAGCACCGTTACGACTAGAAGCTCCCACGGGCTCCGGTAGTCGAGGGCGGTGCCAATCTTCGGATATCGGGCCACGAGCCGATTGAGCACCGCTCTCGCCTTCCCTCGCTCAGCGGGCGTAGGGCTCGTTCCGTTCGCTTTGCGTCCCGGCATGTAGGGGCACAGTATCGGCCGGCTCTAGGCTCCCCGCCCGATGTCGATCTCCGCCAACACTCGAGCCGTACTCGCCCTGTTGGCGGCCTCCTTTCTCTTCGGGGCAACATTCGTGGTGATCAAGACTGCCCTTGACGACATCGGGTCACTGTCGCTGGTTGCCTGGCGGTTTCTGATCGGCGCGATAGTCCTAGCCTTGCTTGCGGTGCCCCGGGGAAGGGCCCTCTGGTATCACGGTGGCATCGCCGGCTTGGCCCTTTTCGCCGGTTACGCCTTCCAGACAGCGGGGCTCGTGGAGACCACCGCGTCCAATTCGGCGCTCATCACCGGCCTCTATGTCGTGATAACACCGTTTCTCTCAGCGGCGTTCAACCGGAGGTCTCCCAGCAGGTGGGTGGTCGTGGCGGCCGCGGGATCATTCGTGGGTCTCGTGCTCCTGACTGAGACGGAGGGGCTGAGCCTGCAGGGTGGCGACCTGCTGACCCTGGGTTGCGCAGTCTCGTTCGCCTTTCACATCGTCGCCTTGGCTCGGTACGCCCCACACCACCCGGTCGTCCCTTTCACTGCAGTCCAACTCGGTGTCACCGCGCTGCTCGCGTTCGTCGCTGCTTTTGCCGTCGAGGGCATATCGGTTCCTGCCCGGTCGGTGTGGGGCGCGCTGATCATGACCGGTATCGGGGTCAGCGTGCTGGCGTTCCTTCTCCAGGTCTGGGCTCAGACGGTGATCGGCGCCAGCACGGCAGCGGTGATCCTCGGGGCGGAGCCCGCCTTTGGTGTGGCCACTGCCTGGGTGGTGCTCGGCGAGACTTTGGACGCCAAAGGCTGGATCGGAGCCGCCCTCATCTTTGCCGCGATTCTCGTGGTCGTCACTCTTCAGCGCGATCAGTCGTTCAAACAGGCGGAGGCGGTCACCCCTGCTCACTGAGCGTCGTGCGCGAGTCGTCTTCGAGGCGCCTTGCCAGCTTCATGAGCACTCGGAACCCAAGGACCAACGCGAACAGGGCCGAAGCCATCATCAGCGCCAGTTCGGGACCCGCCGAGTACGGCCGGTGACAACCCTCGATCCCGCCGGCGCAAAGCCCGTAGCCAGTGCCACCCGCGAGGAGGTCCACGAGGACGAGCAAGGGCACAGCAGCTATGCCTATGGCGGCCAGCGCCATGAGAACCCCGGCAACTCGTATCAGCAACACGGCCATACAACGAACACGGTACCGCTCCCGGTTTCCCACACCATGGATCCACGAACGCATCGCCAACCTTGACATCACGATTGCTCTCTGTTGCTGACGCGACTCACCGGTGCGCGGTCGGTCATACAATCGACCTTCAGTGCCCGAGTACCACCAGGAGTCGTTCACCCCAGAGGAAGTCCAGGTCCTCGAGAGGTTCTTCACCAACTCGGACCTTCCCGTCTTTGCACTCATCAATCTTCCCGAGGTGGTCAAGGGAGCGCTTTTCGCCAGGTACTCGCGCTCCCCCAAGTCACTCCGCCGGCTGTTCCTCGATGAGTTCGTCGCCGACCCGGAGACCGGGATAGAGGCAATCGCCACGGCAGGCGCGGACCCGATGGTGGCCACAAAGCGGGCCGAACAGCTCTACAAGCGGGTGTTCTTCGACTACGGCGACGACTCGGTAGCCCAATTGGGAGGAGCTCACCTCGCGTGTGAGCAGGCCTCGAACCTTCTCACCAAGGTACTCGAATGGGGACGTCTGGCCGCCTACCTGGAGCAATCCACTCGTTACATCAGATACGACGCCAGACTCGGTGACGACTACCGATACCTAGTCCCCGACGAGATAGCCCGATCTCGGTTCGCCGGGGGCTACCGCGCTCACATGGAGAGGGTCTTCGACACCTACGCGGAGATGGTTGCCTCGATGACCGACCTGTTTGCCGGCCTTCATCCCAAAGAGCCCTCCGATCCCGATTGGGTGTGGAAGGCCACCATAAGGGCCAAGGCGTGCGACACCGTCCGAGGCCTGCTTCCAATTGCGACGACATCGAACGTGGGGATCTATGCCACGGGCCAGGCCTACGAGATGGCTCTGGTGCGGATGCAGTCGAGTCCCCTGGAGGAGGTCCGTGGCTACGGGGAGATGATGCTCACCGAGCTCCGCAAGGTCATCCCATCTTTCCTGACCAGGGTCGACCTCGAGGACCGAGGTGTCAGGTGGTCCCAGTACCTGCAGGACGTTAGGGAGCGTTTGGAAAGACAGGGCGAGGAGTTGGCGCCTCCCGATGACGAGGGCCCTTCCGTCACCCTCACCGATTGGGACCCCCTCGCAGAGACGAAGATCGTGGCTGCAGCCCTGTACGCGGTGTCGGAGCTCCCCGACCACCGGCTTCTCTCGATCGCCCAGCAGATGACATCGGAGGAGAGAGCAGCGGTCGTCGCCGACATGGTGGGCGAAAGAGGCAATCGACGCCACAAGCCGGGCAGGGCGATGGAGCGCACCACCTACCGATTCGACGTCAAGTGTGACATCGGAGCCTTCCGGGACCTCCAGCGGCACCGGCTGATGACCCTCGAATGGCAGAGGTATTCGACACGCCTCGGCTACGACCTGCCGCCGCAGATCGAGGATCGCGGCCTGGCCGGGCAATGGTCGAGCCTCATGGACGAGGCAGCGGTCCTCTACGAGGAGCTACGCGACGAGCTTGGTCCCGATGTCGCCCAGTACGTGGTCCCGTTCGCCTTCAACATCCGTTTCGTGATGGAGATGAACCCGCGTCAAGCGTTCCACCTCATAGAGCTGCGCAGCCAGCCGGCGGGTCACCCGGCATACCGGGCAGTTGCCCACGAGATGCATGCCGCGATCCGAGAGACTGCCGGCCACCGGCTCATCGCAGACTCGATGAGCTATGTCGACTTCTCCGATGTCGATCTGGAACGTCTCGACAGTGAGCGACAAGCTCAGAGACGACGTGAGGCCGCGGGAGCCAAAGGTGCCTGAGCAGCCAGATTGTCTAACGTCTTTGCCATGGCCGATTTCGACGTAGACGCGATGATCGAAAGATTCCGGGAGCGTGCGGAGGCCGTTCGAAACCGCCCTCTCCCTCCGGTTGCGGGGGCTGAGCGACAGAAGTTCATCTCTCAGGCCCAAACGGACTACACCGACTTCGCCTTGATCGGCGGAGCGGATTGGTCTGTCGAGGAGGATCGACTGGTATTACGGATACCCCTCGGCGGGTCGGGCGACTGACCAGCCGACGCGTGCTCGACAAGCGCCTGGTAGTCGTCTCGGGAAAGGGCGGCGTCGGCAAGTCTGCCGTCACGGCTGGGCTCGCCCTCCTCGCCCAGCGAAACGGCCTCCGTGTACTTGCGGTCGAGACTGGAGCACCAGGAGGCCTTTCTGCCCACTTCGGCACCGGGCCACTGGGATTCAAGGAACGAGAGATTGCTCCTGGGCTACATGCGCTCCACGTCGTGCGCTCCGAGGCACTCCTCGAGTACCTGAGCCTGCAATTGCGCCTACCCGGGATGGGACGATTCGGCGCAGTTGCCCGTGCCTTCGACGCTCTAGCCACCGCAGCGCCAGCTGTTCGGGAGATAATCACCATCGGCAAGATCCTCTGGGAGGTGAGGGAAGACAGGTGGGACCTCGTGCTGGCAGACGCCCCACCGACAGGTCAGATCGGCTCGTACCTGCGCGCCCCCGCCAGCATCACAGAGCTGGTTCCGACGGGGCGGATTCGGGAACAAGCGGAGTGGATGCGTGCCATCCTCGCCGACGAGGCCACTACCGGCACGCTGATCGTCACCATCCCCGAAGAGCTTCCCACGACCGAGACCAAGGAGACTCTCGCCTGGCTCCAGTCCAAGGCCCTCGTACCCGAGCCGCTCGTCGTCGCAAACCGGGTGCTTCCTGAGATCGAAAGTGATGCCACCATTCCCGGCCCTGTCGGGGAGATGGCCGAGCTCCACCGATCGGTATGGTCCCAGCAACGCTTCTGGCTCAGCGAACTGCCACCCGCCATTGAGTTGCCCTACATGTTCGGCTTGTTCACCCCTTCGGAGGTGGCGGCGCAGATGGCGGACCACCTGGAGAGACTGGCGTGACGAGAACCGTGTTGATAGCGGGAGCAGGGGGTGTCGGCAAGACCACGGTTGCGGCGGCTGCAGCCGTAAGTGCCGCCCGAGCCGGTCTACGCACTCTGGTTGTCACCGTCGACCCAGCACGGAGGCTCGCCTCTGCGCTCGGTCTGGGCAATCTGGGAGACGAGCCGCAACCTCATGAAGACGAGCCCCTCCTCTGGGCAGCCATGCTCGATGCCTCGGCTTCCTGGCGGGCGGTGGCGGAGAGGCATGCGCAACCCGAAGTCGCGGCCCGACTGGTCGACAACGAGTTCTTTGCAGCTGCTTCCGAGCATTTCCCGGCATCACAGTCCTATGCAGCGGCCGACCAGGCAGCCACGTTCGTTCAGGCAAGAGCCTGGGATCTGGTGGTCGTCGACACTCCTCCGTCGGCGGGCGGCATCGACTTCTTCGCTGCTCCTGCGCAGATGGCAGACCTGGTGGGTGGGCGGCTGCTTCGCTGGATAACCGGCGGCTCGCTCCCCGGACGGAGGTTCTTCTACGACCGGGCAGCACGACCAGTGCTGCGCTTAGCCGACAGCGTCTTGGGCTCCGACCTGTTGTCACGAGTGGCGGAGTTCCTTGTCGACCTGAGGACCACCTACGACGGAGTCACCCAGCGGGGCCGGGAAATCGAACGAGTCATTGGTGGGGCTTCCATACTGGTGGTGACCACCGCGGAGCCGGCCCCAGTGGCAGAGGCGGTCCGCTTCTTCAGGGAACTGCCCGGTATCGCTACTCGACCCGCCGCTGTGGTCTTCAATCGCTCCCTGCCAATCAGCTGGGTGGACCCCAAGATCCCGAGCGGCGCACCAGCGGAGCTGGTCGCCAACGCCGAAAGGTGGGGCGCGGAGACCGTACGCCAGGCTGATGTCCGCGCCGGGTTCGCCGCGAGATATGGGGCCCGTGTGGCAACGCTCCCCTGGTCACCCCTCGCGCCCACCGACCTCGAGGGCCTCGCAAGGCTCATCGATGATGCCGAAGGGCTCCCCTCAGATCTCTTCGAGCGATAAAGGCCTAGAGAATCGACCGGGGGCCCAGCAGTTCCTTCAGCTCTGCAAACAATGCCGATCGAGGCTCGACTTTGTGAGAGTCCCCGAGCCGAAGGATCTTGGTGTCACCGTTGTCCGTCATGTGGAGATAGACCTGGGCCGATCCGGGATGATTCCTCAAGATCGCCTTGAGGCTCACAACCACCTCGGGTGTCAGCCGGACCGAGGGCACCGTGAGCCGCACCGACTGGTCGTCCCTCATCTCCAGCTCTTTCATCTCCCGAGACACCACTTTGACTTCGTCACCTCGATGATCGAGGTTGCCGGCCACCACGAGGATCGCGTCTTCGACGATGAGCGGGCCGAAGTCGGCGACGGTCTTCGGGAAGGCGATGCACTCCACGGAGCCCTCGAGATCCTCGAGCTGGAAGAAGAGCATTGGGTCGCCGTTCTTGGTCCAACGCCGCGTGATGGACCCGACGATCCCCGCGACCGTCACCGAGGCGCGATCTGTCAACTCGGCTAGATGGCCGATGCGGTGCGACGTGGCCGACTCGAGCGCCGCGCCCATCGACAGCAAGGGGTGGTCAGACACGTAGAGACCCAACATCTCCTTCTCGAACGCCAGCTGGGTCTTCTTGGGCCACTCATGGCGCGGGATGGTGGGCGCGGCGTCCTGGGTCAGCCCGGGCTCACCCTCGAACAGGGAGAACTGGCCGATTTCCTCGTTGCGGCGCCGCTCGACCGTTGCATCGAGGATCTGCTCGTGAACCAGGGTCAAGCCTTTGCGGGTCTCGCCGACGCCGTCGAAGGCGCCTGCCTTGATGAGCGACTCGACAGTCCTCTTGTTGAGGACCGTGGTGTCAACGCGGTCGACGAAGTCCTGGAACGACTCGAACGGGCCCTCCTCACGGGCCACGACGATGTGCTCGACCACTCCCTCGCCGACGTTTCGCACCGCGGACAGGCCGAACCGGATGCGCCCCTGATGGACAGTGAAATCGGAGTCGGACTCGTTCACATCCGGCACGAGCACCTCGATCCCCATCTGTCGGCACTCGTGCAGATAGATGGCGGTGCGGTCTTTGTCTCTCTTGGTCGCCGTGAGAAGAGACGCCAGGTACTCGGCGGGGTGATGCGCCTTCAGGTATGCGGTCTGATAGGCAACCAGCCCGTACCCGGCGGCGTGGGCCTTTGGAAAGCCGTATCCCGCGAAATGCTCGATGAGACGGAACAGGTCACGCCCCATCTGCTCAGAGTGGCCCTGATCGATGCACCCCTGAACGAACTTGGCCTCCTCGGCTTGCATCACCGACTTGATCTTCTTCCCCATCGCCCGCCGGAGATTGTCGGCGTCGGCGACCGAGTAACCGGCGATCTCCTGGGCGGCGGCCATCACCTGCTCCTGGTAGACCATGATCTGGTAGGTGTCCGCCAGCTTCTCGGCAAGCGCCGGATGAAGGTGCTCCACGGGGGCACGGCCGTTCTTTCGATCTGCGTAGAGGTTGTGCATGTTCGCCCCCATAGGACCAGGGCGGAACAGGGCAACCAGAGCTATCACGTCATTGAAGCTGTCGGGTTCAAGTGACCGGATCAATGCCCGCATCGCCGAGCCTTCCATTTGGAAGACCCCAATGGTGTTCCCGGTGCGGAGGAGGTCGAAGGTCTTAGCGTCGTCGAGCGGGATGCTGTCGATGTCGACCCTGCTGCCGGTCGTCCGCTCGACCAGCTCGAGGCAGCGCTCGATGATCGACAGGTTGCGAAGACCCAGGAAGTCCATCTTCAGGAGGCCGAGATCCTCGACCGCGTGCATCTCAAATTGGGTGACCAGCTCGGCGCCCTCACCCTTGCGCTGCACCGGCACGATGTTGGTCAAGGGCTCAGGGGCTATCACAACCGCGGCGGCGTGGATCGAATCCTGCCGCCGCAGGCCCTCTAGACCTCTGGCCGCATCGATGATCTCCTTGACGGCAGGGTCAGCCGAGTACATCTCCCTCAACCCATGAGCGTTGGCATACCAGTCCCGCACCTCTGACGACGCGCCAGGCCCGGGCTGGGTCAGGACCTGGTCGAGCGTGGGGTCTTTGCCGAGGATGGATGGGGGCATCGCCTTGGCCACCCGGTCCCCAAGCGAATAGGGATGGCCGAGGACCCGGGCGCTGTCCCTGATCGCCTGCTTTCCCTTGATGGTCGAGAACGTGATGATCTGGGCAACACGATCATGGCCGTATCTCTCCGCGGCATAACGAATCATCTCTGCCCGGTAGCGCTCGTCGAAGTCCATGTCGATGTCAGGCATCGACTTGCGCCCGGGATTGAGGAACCTCTCGAAGATGAGGCCGTACTCCAGTGGGTCGATGTCGGTGATGTTCAGGCAGTAGGAAACGATCGACCCGGCCGCCGACCCCCGGCCTGGTCCCACCCGAATGCCGTTCTCCCGTGCATGCCTTATCAGGTCCCACACGATCAGGAAGTAGGCGGGGAACCCCATCTCCTCGATGATCTTGAGCTCGTGCTCGACCCGCTCCCAGACTTCTGTTTCGGGTGACGACCCGTATCGCTCCGCCGCTCCCTGGGCGACGAGGTGGCGGAGATAACTCAACTCGGTCTCACCTTCCGGCACGGGAAAGTTGGGAAGCAGGATGTTCCCCAGGTCCAAGGTGACATCAGCCCGTTCCGCGATGACGAGTGTGTTGTCGCAGGCTCCTGGATACTCGGTGTCAGGGAACAACCGACGCATTTCATCACCGCTCTTCAGGTAATGCTCGGACCCCTCGAACCGGAGCCTGCCCGGCTCGTTTCTCAGCGAGCCGGTCTGAATGCAGAGCAGGACGTCGTGGGCCTCGTGCTCTTGACGAGTGGTGTAGTGGGCGTCGTTGGTGGCGAGGAGAGGAGCACCAATCCGGGAGCCGATCTCGAGCAAATCCGGCATGATCCTGCGCTGAGCTTCCAGCCCATGGTCCTGCAACTCGATGTAGAAACCGTCTTTTCCGAAGATGTCCTGGAAGCGCGCTGCGGCGGCTACCGCAGCTTCGAAGTCGCGAATCGCGCCCTTGGCGCCCTCCTCGCTCGGAGCATCCGGCGCGAGTAGCTGAGGGACGAGGCCACCGAGACACCCAGAGGTGGCGATGATCCCCTCGGCGTTCTGGGACAACAACTCGGCGTCCATCCTCGGCTTGTAGTAGTAACCATCGAGGTAAGCCCTGGACGCCAGGTTCAGCAGGTTCCGATAACCGGTCTCGTTCTCGGCCAGGAGGTTCATGTGGAACCGTCGGTTGGCGTCACCGAGAGGGCGATCGAACCTGGAGCCCTCGACAAAGTACGCCTCGATGCCGATGATCGGCTTGACGCCTGCGGCCTTCGCCGCCTTCACGAACTCCACGACCCCGTAGAGGTTCCCGTGGTCGGTGATGGCTATCGCAGGCTGGTTGTCAGCCGCGGCGGCCCGGACCACATCCTTGATACGGGCGGCGCCGTCGAGAAGGGAGTACTCGGTGTGGAGATGGAGATGGGCGAATGACACGACTCGAGCCAGGGAAACTTACAACTGTGTAGTTCTGATGAATCTAGCAGCGCGTGACTCGACCGGCCACGTCGCGAAATCGGGCTCTATCCAACTCACAAGATGACAGCCACCACGGCCACCACACCGACTGCCAGCGCCGCCGCCACCCGCTGCACCGTCGAGGCCCGGCTGCTCATCCGAGACCATGCTTCCCCAATCACGTAGCCGGCGATCAATCCACCAAGGTGCGCCTCCCAGGAGACGATCGGTATGAAGATCGGGATCGCCGCGTTGAGTAGCAAGAGGAACCCGATCTGGCGGAGCATCATCCTCCCCTGAAGTGTGTTTCTCCGCCTCACCGCATGGTTGGCCCAGATCCCGAACAACCCGAAGATGGCCCCCGAGGCGCCCACTCCCCCGCGCCCTATCAAAAAGGCGAAGGCGCCTCCCATGCCGGCTGCAGCGAGGTAGAGGGCGAGGAAGGCGGGGACACCGACGCTTCGCTCTATCTGTGGGCCCAGCACCCAAAGCGCCCACATATTCACGAGGATGTGGGTGATGTTGGCGTGGAGCAGCACCGGAGTGAAGATCCGCCACCACTCGCCAGCGGCGACGAGACGGTTGTCCTGGATCAGCGCATCGATTACCGACGCGCCGGAGCCGTTGCTCGTGAACAGATAGAAAGCTGCAGCGACCGCAATGAGAGTGACCGTCGCCGGCGCACCGGACGCGGCAGCTCGTCGGGTCCGCGTGGCGGCAGGGATGACTCTCTGGGTTCCTTCTTGACGCACACACTCGGGGCAACGTTGCCCAACCGATGCGTCAATCGAGCAATCGGCGCATATCGGGCGTCCACACCTCGTGCAGCTCAGAAGCGTGTGCCGCCCGGGATGGCGATAGCAGACCGGAGCCTCGGTTGAGTGATCTTGGGTCACAAAGCCGACGGTATCGGATAGTCGGGTCTACCCAGAGGAAAGCTTCGCGATGACCGCCTGGAGGTCCGCCGGGAGCGGCGCCTCGAGATTCATAGCCTCTCCGGTGACGGGATGTCGGAACCCGATCGTCCTGGCATGTAGGAACTGCCGGGGCGACTGCGCCCTGGTGGTCTTTTTTCCATATGTCTTGTCCCCAATGACCGGATGCCCGATTGCGGCAAAGTGAACCCGGATCTGGTGGGTGCGGCCCGTTTCCAACTTGGCCGCCACAAGAGAGCAGTTCTCGTTGGTGAATGTCCTGATCACCTGGTAGTGGGTAACGGCGCGCTTGCCCTCTGCCATCACGGCTCGGCGTCGCGGACGATCCAGGTCGCGGGCGATCGGAGCGTCGATGGTGCCGGTCGGGGCAGAAAACTCGCCATCTACCAGTGAGTCGTAGACCCGCTCAACCTCCCGTCGCTCGATCATCGCCTTGAGGCTGGTGTATGCGTCGGCGCTTCGAGCCACGATCATCGCTCCAGACGTGTCCCGATCCAATCGATGGACGATTCCCCAGCGGCCGGAGTCTCCAACCCCGTGGATATCGGGGTACTGGTACAGGAGGCCCGCCGCCAATGTGTCCGATCCCGTGCCGGCTCCGGGGTGGACGACCAGTCCCGCCGGCTTGTCGATGACTGCAAGATGCTCATCCTCGTACAGCACATCGAATTCGATCGGCTGGGGCTCCAGCTCATCTGAGGACGGAGGGCTGAGGGTCTTGAGCACGGCTCCAGCCGAGACGCGGTCTGCCGCCTTCATCGGGACGCCGTCCAACGTCGCTCCGCCATCTACGAGCGTGCGCGCCACGGACCGGCTCACGCCCAATATGACCGAAATCGCCTTGTCGGCCCTCTGCCCATCGAGTTCGGTTGGGATGCGGGTTACGACCTCGTCTGCCATGCGTGGATTAGTAACAGAGCGACGGCGACCGTGATGGAGGCGTCGGCGACATTGAAAGTCGGGATACGCCAAAGCTCGACCCAGTCGATGACCTTCCCGTCGAGAAAGCCATCACCCCGAAACACACGGTCGGCGAGGTTGCCGAGGGCGCCTCCCAAGACCAGCCCCATCGCCACGACCTCTATCTTGGGCCTGGCAGCCCTGAGCGCACCCAAGACGAAACCGGACACCGCAATAGCGGCCAGCCCCAGATAGGGACCTGCTCCTGTGAACAATGAGAACGCAGCCCCGGGGTTCTCCGTGTAGGTGAGGAGCAAGAAACCAGGGATGAGTGTCTCCGGTTTGTCTGCGAATGTCGCTGCGGCGTACCTCTTGGTCAGTAGGTCGACGGCGACAACGGCGGCGGCTACGCCGATTGCGGTCAGATAGCGCCGGGTCAACGGGACTTTGCCGCGCACTCCACGCACAGCGTCGCGTAAGGGAGGACGTCGAGTCGCTGGACGGGGATTGCCTTGGCGCAGCTCTCGCAGATCCCGTACTCGCCGGCCTCGATGCGGGCCAGCGCCCGGTCCACTTTGCTGAGCAGATCTAGCGTGTTCTGCTCGATAGACAGCTCTTTGGCGTATTCGAGCTTCATCGAGCTCGCCTCGGCGTTGCCCGGATCGGGACTCCGATCCGAAGAGCTCTCGGTCATTCGTGCCACCTCGATCTCCCGCTCGTACTCGTCGACGAGCTCTTGAAGTCGCTCCCGCTCGGCCTCTAGACGGGTCCTGAAGCGGTCTACGGTGGATTTCGCGAGCTTTCTAGCCATCTCTGAACCTACCTGAATTGGCCGGGCACCCTACCAACGCCGGGCGACTACCAGGAGTTTCTTGGTCGTGGGTGCGAGTTGACAACCGGACACATGAACGGCCGCCCAACCAAACTCATTCCCCCGATTTCGGGTTGAGTCAATTCAGATTTATTCCGAGGAAGCACCATTACCATCCCGCCCCAAATGCCCCTTTTCACGCCACTAGAGCACGTCCCCTCCCACGACTCCCTCGAGCGTCGAATCCTGGAGTGGTGGGATCAGGAGGAGGTGTTCAACAAGCTGAGGGAGCAGACCAAGGACGGCCCCCGTTTCAGCTTCATCGACGGCCCCGTGACTGCAAACAAGATCCTCGGTGTGCACACGGCATGGGGCAGAACCCTCAAGGACGTCTTCCAGCGCTACAAGGCGATGCAGGGTCATCAACTTCGTTTCCAAAACGGGTTCGACTGCCAGGGCCTATGGATAGAGGTCGGTGTCGAGCAGGAGTTGGGCCTGAATTCGAAGCGGGAGATCGAAGAGTTCGGCCTCGAGGAGTTCGCCAAGCGCTGTCGCGAGAAGGTTGCCTGGTCGGTGCAGGAATTGATTCGCGGCTCCGAGAGGCTGGGCTACTGGATGGACTGGGGCAACGACTACCTCACCTTCTCAGACAACAACATCGAGTACATCTGGAGGTTCTTGAAAACGCTGCACGAGCGAAACTGGCTCTACCTCGGCCACCGATCCACCGAGTGGTGCCCACGCTGCGGCACGTCTATCTCCCAGCATGAGATCACCGGCCAATCTGGGGTCTACCAGGAAAAGACTGACCCCTCTTTGTATGTCAGGCTCCCGCTGACGAACCGTCCCGGAGAGTCGCTGGTGGTATGGACCACCACACCGTGGACTCTTCCTGCCAACGTGGCCGCTGCGGTTCATCCCGGGTACGAGTACGGCCGGAGGGAGAACGGCGAGTGGGTAGCCGTCGACCTGTATCCGGATGAGGACTTCTCCGAAAGGATCATGGGCTCGGAGATGGTGGGATGGTCCTACCGCGGACCGTTCGACGATCTAGCTCCCGGGGCAGGGGTGGAACACACGGTCATCCCCTGGGACGACGTCACCCTGGAACAGGGCACCGGGGTGGTTCACATCGCGCCGGGCTGCGGGGCCGAGGACTTCGAGTTGGCAGGCCTTCACGACCTGGCGATTCTCAGCCCGGTCAACGAGTCGGGCCGCTTCTACCCTGAGTACGGCTGGCTTGCCGGAAAGTCGACCGTCGAGGCGCGCGACGAGATCGTAAGCCATCTCGACACGAGCGGAGTCCTCGTCGAGGCGGGCGACTACGTCCACTCCTACCCACACTGCTGGCGATGCAACACGCCTCTGATTTTCCGCGTCGCAGACGACTGGTACATCGATGTCACCGACATCCGTCCACAAATGATCGAGGCCAATTCGACGATCGAGTGGACGCCCCCGTACATGGGAAAACTGATGGATGACTGGCTGATGAACATGGGCGATTGGAACATCTCCCGTCGTCGCTACTACGGCCTGCCATTGCCCATCTACATCTGCGACAACGGGCACGTCACGGTCGTCGGATCCCGATCTGAGCTGGAAGAGCTCGCCACGGACGGGCTGGATCAGCTCGAGGAATTGCGACGGCCGTGGATCGACAGGGTGACGATCCGCTGTGTGCAATGTGGAGACAAAGAAGTCAGGCGGATACCGGAAGTCGGCGATGTGTGGCTGGATGCCGGCATTGTCCCGTTCTCAACTCTCGGGTGGCATAACGAGGAATGGATCCCCGGTGGCAATGCCACCGGCGCAGCCGCGGGCCTGACCGGTGCCGACCTTCCCGACCACTCCTACTGGGAGCAGTGGTTCCCCGCCGACTGGGTGAGTGAGATGCGTGAACAGGTCCGGCTGTGGTTCTACTCCCAGCTGTTCATGTCGGTCGCCCTCGTGGGCAAGGCACCTTTCAAGACTGTCCTCGGCTACGAGAAGATGGTGGCCGAGGACGGACGAGAGATGCATGGGTCGTGGGGCAACCTGATCGAGGCGGAAGAGGCCTTCGAGAAGATGGGTGCCGATGTCATGCGATGGATGTTCTGTGCGCACCCACCCGATCGGAACCTCAAGTTTGGTTATACGGGTGCTCATCAGGTGCAGCGGAAACTTCTCACGCTGTGGAATTCGGCCCGCTTCCTCGTCGACTACGGGAACATCGAGGGATTCCAACCCACCTACTCCGACCTGATCACCGGTCCGTCCGAAGTCGAGCTCCAGGAAATAGACCGCTGGATGCTCACGCGCTCAGCGGAGGCCATCCGGGCAGCAACCGAATCGCTGGAACGGTGGCGGGTCGACGAATTGATCACCGACTTCGAGAATTACCTGGACGACCTGTCCAATTGGTATATCCGTCGCAACCGCCGCAGGTTCTACGATTTCGACGAGGGTGCATTTCGGACGCTGTGGGTCGCGCTTGTCGCGGCACTGCGAATCGTCTCACCGGTCATGCCGTTCCTAACCGACCACCTGTGGCGAAGCCTTGTTTCGGGCCCGTGTCCCGAGGCGCCGACTTCCATTCATCTGGCTGGGTGGCCGCAGCCACGGGTCGCGATCGACCAGGGCCTGATCGACGCCATGGCCGTCACTCGCCGTGTCGTGGAGCTTGGCCGGCGCACGCGCATGGAAGCCAGCCTGAAGTTGCGCCAACCTCTGCGAAGTGCAGTGGTGCGAGGAGCCGAGCTCGCCAAGCGCCATACCGCGGAGATCAAGGAGGAGCTCCGGGTCAAGGAACTCTCTTTCGACGACACCGGCGACGTGGAGGTGACGCTCAAACCTGACTTCCCGGCGCTCGGTCCAAGGCTTGGGCCCAAAGTGAAAGAAGTAGCCGCAGCTTTGGCCCGTGGTGACTATGAGCATGCCGACGACGGGTCGGTCGTGGTGGCTGGCGAGAGGCTGGAGTCCCATGAGGTGATCCGAACAGAGCGAACTCTCATGGAAGGATGGGTCGTGGGCCACGATGACGGTATAAGCGTGGCTCTCGATCCCGAGCTTGACGATGATCTCATACGCGAGGGACGGGCATTCGAGCTGATCCGCTCACTCAACGAACAACGCAAGACGGAAGATCTGGAGCTGACAGATCGGATCCGTCTGTGGCTTCCCGCCGCATACGACGAACTCGTCGATCATTATGCGGACTGGATCGCTGCCGAAGTGCTGGCGGTTTCCCTAGAAATCGACGAGTCGCTCGACTCGCCGCGTATCGCAGTCGCTGACTGAGAATCCCCCGGCACTCGCCGCCAGCGGCTTGAGAGTTGGCTAGCTCTGGTCTCCCTGGACGGCGTTTCCGAAAGGCTCAGACCACGGATCGCGGTCGTCGTCGGCGCCGCTTTCCTCTTCGTCGTCGCTGTCGCTCGACTCGCCAAGCTCCATCGCTGGGGCGTCCTCGTCGCCAACACTGTCTGCGTAGGCCTCTACTTCTTCGTCAGCCCCTTCGATTTCGTCCGGCTGATCGGACGAGATCACCTCCTCCATCTCGTCGAGCCGACCGGAGACTGCCTCGGCAAGTTCGGCTAGCCGGGCACGCACTGCTTGGACGCGCTCTTTCAGATCGGACATCTCCGCGAGGGCCGCTGCCTTCTTCTCCTCGCGTTCGGCCATCCAGTCCTCGGCCTCAGACTTGGCGCTATCCATGATCTTCGCCGCCTCGTCGTTGGCGTCAGCGATGATGCGATCGGCCGTGGCTTGGGCCGCAACGAGCGCCCGACCAACTGCACTCTCATCAGAGGCGTCCACGGTCTTGGACCTTGCCTCCTCCAGCTTTTCGGTCAGATCCCTCACGGTGGCAACGACCTCATCGAGGAAGTCATCGACTTCGTGCATGTCGTAGCCCCGCAGGGAGTTATGGAACGTCTTTTCCTCGATATCAGATGGGGTCAGCATGTCGCCTCGTTGGCATTTGCCCCAGGTTACGAATCAAGGGGCTCCGCTCCAAGGAATCAGCGAAACAGCCCCCTGAGGATGCTCAACCCGATGATCAGGACGATTGGCGACAGGTCGAGGGCGCCACCACCAAACCGAATGGGCGGGATCACTCTTCTGATCGGCGCGATGATCGGATGGATGAGACGGTCGAGGAAGGCGTGGAACCGGCCTAGGGGGTGTGTCGAGCTAGCGGTCACCCAAGAGAGGATCACCCAGGCGACCACGGCCAGGATGAAGAGGTCGAGGATCGTCCGGATCAGGCTTGAGACGTCCACTCAGTCGAAGTCGTCGAGCTCGTAGGCTCCCAGAGAGGCAAGCCGCTTCTTCTCATCTCGACTCAACGCCACCCGCGAGGGGAGGACCAGCACCAGTCCCTCTCCAACACGGCGCATTGCTCCGTCAAGGGCATAGATCAGGCCGGAGGAGAAGTCGACGACCCTGCGTACCAAGTCCTGATCCGCCGAGCGGAGATCGAGGACCACCGGAACCCGGTCGCGAACCCGATCAGCGAGCATTCGAGCGTCTGCAAACTCCTCTACCAGCAGTATGTCGGAGCGAACCTCGACCGGGCGGACCATCTGCGATGCCGACATCTCGGGGCGAACTGATGGCCGAGTGGCGGCTCTAGAAGTTGGCGGCGGTTCGACTCTTCGTCCGGCAGGGACAGCCTCCAGCGAGGGCTGGTCGTGGGCATCCCCATCTTGTAGATCTCCCTCGAGTTGGTCCTCGTCGACCAGTCCCAGGTAGACGAGTGCTTTGGAGAAAAGGGAAGACATTGGTCAACTCCGGTCAGTTGCGGCTGCCAAAGATAGCCCGTCCCACGCGTATCGCCGTTGCACCCTCGGCAATAGCTATCTCGAAGTCGTCACTCATCCCCATCGACAATTCACTCAAATCAGGGTGCTCTGCGTGGAGCGACTCGGCCAACTCCCTGAGCCTCCGGAAGTGTGGCCTGCTCTCCTCGGGGCGTGAAGGGATCGGGGGTATAGCCATGAGACCCCGGATTTCCACACCCAATGACACCAGGTCGGACAGAGCTTGATCGGCTTCGGTAGGAGTGACACCGGACTTGGTGTCTTCGCCGGCGATGTTCACTTGAAGGAGCGCGGGCGGGGCAACCCCCGGTCCTTTCATCCAGGCGCGAGCCAAGCTCGGCCTGTCCATCGAGTGGAGAAGCCACGTCCTCGGCCGGACCAACCTTGCCTTGTTCGACTGAAGACTGCCGACGAAGTGCCACCGTATGTCGGATGGGAGCTGAGTGGCCTTCTCCGCCATCTCGTTCGCCCTGTTCTCCCCGAAGTCGCGGTGCCCCTGGTGATAGATCTCGAGAATGTCCTCGGGTGTCTTCGACTTCGAAACGGCCACGAGTGTGAGTTCGTCGGGGTCACGTCCGGCTCTGCGGGCGGCTTGCTCCATCCGGCTCAGGACGTCGCTGTAGCTCACGGAACCCACCCAATGGCGGCCAAACGCCGCGCGTCGTCGTCCCGACGGTGGCTGAAATACCCGGGGTCGTGGTGGGTGCAATCCCCTGCCGTCCAAACAGCCAGTCCCTCCAACTCCGACGCTATTGCACCGGGGAGGTCCACCGACTCCGATCCCCACGAAGTGACCCGGCGAAAATTGGGGAAACGCCTCGAGACCTCGGGACCGACCTCAAAGCAGCACGGCCCGATACCCGGGCCCACGTACGCCTCGTCAGGGGGAAGCCCCGACGACTCCATCTCGTAGCGCAATGCGCCAACGACGGATCCCTCGACCCCACGCCATCCCGCGTGCGCAACCCCGACCGACTGGCTCGATCGAAGCACCACCCCAAAGCAATCGGCGGTGAACACCGCCAGCGGCAAGCCCGGCTCTGAGGTCCAGACGGCGTCTCCCGCTCCGGCACTGCCCGGCCTGGTCACCCTGACCACGTCGTTTCCGTGGATCTGATCGAGGCTGGCCCAGAGACCGGGTATCCCGAGAGCTGCGCTGGCTCGTTGCCGAGCCTTGGCGTCGCCGCGCAGATCCCCGTCGTCGGACTCGCTGAACGCCACCCCGGAAGAACCCGGGGGTTGAATCATCCCTGGACGAAGGTGGGAATATCGAGATCGTCGTCCGCCGACGCCTGCCGATCCGCAGCCGCGCGCGCGGCCCGGTTCGGACGGCGACGACCTTCGAACCCGGCTGCAATCACGGTGACCTTCATCTCCTCACCGAGATCGTCGTCGACGATCGCGCCAAAGATGATGTCGGCTTCGGCATCGGCGTGGTCCGAGACGACCCGCGCGGCTTCGGTGGCCTCGTGGAGAGTCATGGAGGACGGTCCGCTCACGGACAGGAGGACGCCTTTGGCGCCATCCATCGAGCTCTCGAGCATCGGACTCGAGATGGCACGCTCGGCCGCCTGACTCGCCCGATTCTCACCGGTAGCTCGTCCGATCCCCATCACAGCGGACCCTGCGTCGGCCATGACCGTGCGCACGTCTGCGAAGTCGACGTTGATCAGCCCCGGAGTCGTGATCAGGTCCGTTATGCCAGTGACACCACTCATCAGCACGTCATCGGCCAGCCTGAAGGTCTCTGCGATCGGGGCTGTCGGGTCACCCACATCAAGCAGTCGATCATTGGGAATGACGATGAGCGTGTCGACCGCGTCCTTCAGCGCTGCGATCCCCTGTTCGGCGTGGACCGCACGACGCCGACCCTCGAACCCGAAGGGTCTCGTGACCACACCGACGGTCAGTGCCCCCAGCGAGCGTGCAACCTCCGCCACGATCGGCGCACCGCCTGTGCCGGTGCCACCACCTTCTCCGGCTGTTATGAAGATCATGTCCGAGCCCTTCAGGACGTCCTCGAGCTCACCCCGGTGCTCTTCGGCGGCGGCCCGCCCCACCTCAGGGTTTGCCCCGGCACCGAGACCACGTGTCACGTCACGCCCGATGTCGAGCTTCACGTCGGCATCGCTCATGAGGAGCGCTTGTGCGTCGGTATTCAGGGCGACGAACTCCACGCCACGGACACCCGACTCGACCATGCGGTTGATGGCATTCACGCCACCGCCTCCGATGCCGACCACTTTGATGACGGCGAGGTAGCCGCCGCTCGAACTGCTCATATAACCTCCCGCTACTCGCGAAATCGAAACCTGAAGTAGAGGTTTACACTCGGCGGCCCAGTAAGTAAACCCCCGATTCCTAAGGCTCTACCTGACGTTTAGACTCGGCGGGATTGTTCGCTCGAACCGCTACTCCTCCGGTTCGGGCTGGTCCACCGGGGCCCGAACCGCGGGATGAGAAGGCGCGATGACGGTGATCACCGAGCCAGGCGCCACCCCCATTTCCAGAAGGGCACCCAGGCTGCGAGCCTTGGCCAGCATCTGCTCCGGGCGGCCCAGTCTGACGTCGAAACCAGCCACGAGAGCCCACAATTCACCGCCTACCACTCGTACCGATGTGTCAGGGTTGGTGTGGGCCATCGCTGCGGCGAATTCGATTGCTGCCAGCACCACCTCTGACTCCTCGGCATCTGAGCCCGCTACGTCAGGGACGTCGACAACGGGAAGCGTCTCATCGGGGAATGGAGACGCCGAGAGAGCCACGCCGTCGATGGCCCGCCGGAACCAACCATCTGCGGTTCGGACCCAGGCAACAGGAACTCGCTCGATGACACGAACAACCACCTCGTCGGGCCAGGCGAGATGCACCTGAGCCTGCGCGACCCACGGGTCCTCTTCGAGGGCATCGACCACCTGACCAGCCCTTATCAGGATCATCGGGGTGCCCGCCACGACACCCTCAGCCGCCATGATTCGATTTGCATCGCTGGAGACAACACCGGCCGTCCGGACCCGGCTCACAGAGAACCAGGGTGACAGAGCCATCCAGGCGACGCTCCCTGCCAACGCGAATAGAACGGTCGCGATCAGGGTGCGCCGGAGATTGTTCTTGGCCCGCCCTTCGGCCACTGCCTTCCGGCGCTCGACGAGCCTGGGGTCAACGGTCACTGTTCAAATCCCACCATCTGGATCTCGGGCTCAAGATTGGTCCCGGACATCTCCAGAACGCGGTCTTTGACCTGGGCGATGAGTTCTGCGATCTGGGCTGAGGTGGCATCAGGGCCGGCTACGAAGAAGTTGGCGTGCTTGTTCGAGACTTCCACATCGCCGACCCTCAGACCCTTCAAACCCAGCGAGTCAATCAACTCGCCGGCGGAAATGTGGTCAGGATTCTTGAAGACGCTTCCGGCGTTCAGGGTCCCGCCGGGTTGATTGTCCCGTCGCCAACGCGTGATTTCGCGCATCTCGGCCCTAGCCTGTTCCGAGTCGCCCTCATCGATGTAAAACGACGCTTCCATGACGACTTCGTGGCTACCCACGTTGGAGTGACGGTACGAAAGCTCCAGTTGCTCCGGAGTGGCCCGTCGTCTTCCCCCTCCGGAGAGGTCGAACAAATCGGCGACGGCCAAACGGTCTGCCGTTTCCTGGCCGAAGCAACCGGCGTTCTGGCGCACCGCCCCACCCACGGACCCGGGAACACCTACAAAGAACTCGAGACCGGTGAAACCCTCGTCGACGACCGCCCTGGCGAGCTTGGGGAGTGGGACTGCTCCCCCGGCCGTGACTGTCTGACCCCCCGGATCAAAAGACACCTGGGAAAACCCTTCACCCAGCCGGATGACCAGTCCGTCGAAACCGCCGTCGGCCACAACGAGATTGGATCCACGCCCGATCACCAGGGTCGGCAGCGAGGCAGCGACACCCGACTGGGCGATCTCGGCCAAGGCCTCTCTGTCGACAACGTCGGCAAAGTACGCAGCGGGGCCACCAAGCTTGTATGTCGTCATGGGCCCGAGCGGGACACGTTCTCTGACCACGCCCCGGCTCACCAGATCATCGATTCTGCTCACACGGCCCCCAGGAGCGGCGCCAACTCTGCGTGGAGAAGCGTTATGTCACCGGCGCCCATGCTGAGAACGAGGTCTCCGCTGCCAGCCAGCTCAGCGACATACGCAGCGAGGTCGGCTCGGTGTGGCACGTAATGGACCTCCTTGGCTCCAGATCCACGGGCAGCGTCGGACACGAGCTCCCCGGTGATGCCAGGCACCGGTTCCTCACGGGCGCCGAAGACGTCGGTGACAACCACGACATCGGCAGGGGCCAGAGCGGTGCCGAACTGCGAGCTGAATCGCTCGGTCCTCGAATAGAGGTGAGGCTGGAACACAGCCACCAGCCGCCCATCGGCAACTTCGGCTGCCATCGAAACCATTGCTGCTACTTCTGTTGGATGGTGGGCGTAATCGTCGTACAAGTCCACTCCACCCACAGAGCCGCGGAAGTCCCAGCGCCGTGACACTCCCCTGAAATGCTGAAGTCCTTCCGCGGCTGCCC
>JAWWBL010000024.1:0-20507 GCA_033720975.1 Acidimicrobiia bacterium
AAGCCTCCTGATCCCGCCCATGACCCGGACGGAAGATGCAGCACTACGACAACCGGGGTTGCAGTCGGGTCCGACAGTTGCCTCGCGATCACAACAAACGTGCCGTCAAAGGCGACGATTCGATCTCCCAGATCCATCACGCGCCGCCGGTCTACCTCGCCTCCCGATTCCATTTCCACGATGACCAGATCCGCCTTCCCACCGGTCAGGGCAGATGGTTGGCGTTCGATGTAGGCGAGTAATGAGCCGTCCTCGCTGAGCACAGCCTGTCGGACCAGGCTTTCCCCGGAAGTGGCGTGTGGATTGGCGCTCACTGGCGCTGGGCTCCCATCTCGATTCAGAAATTCGAAACGGCTGTTCCCGGTGTTGTCGATCAACGAGACAACGAAGAAATCGCCGCCGTAGGACACGCGATCGACGGTTACTTCCGCGCCGTAGGGAAGGTCGATCGACGCCTGGGTGCCGGTGTCGAGGCCGACGGTGAGAACCCTCGCGGGCTCAACCGCTTCAGTCGTCGTGGTATCGAGAACGACCAAGGTCGGCTCGTCGCCTATGACCGCAATACCTTCGAGAGTGAGCGATCTTCCGGCACTCGCTCGGAGGACTGGGCTGGGCGGTGCGATCCCCTCCGGCCCCGATCTCGACCACAAGATCGATGAGTTGTCCTCTTGGAAGACAACTCCTCCGGTCAGGTCACTGAAGACGTTGACTGGGCAGCACAGATCTTCCAGCAATGCCACGTATTGGTCCGTTCCAACGATCTCGATGGAGCTCCCCATCGGGATTATCACGCCCTCGAAGAGCTCCGGGCCTGGAACCAGCGTGGTCGGCGACGGATTGACGGCATCGGGCTCCTCGTCGGTGAGATTGATCAACACGATGCCGACGAGGACGATGACGAGGATCGCCGAAGCGGTGGCAGTAGCCACGCCCACTCCCTGCCACCACCGAAGCGTTGGTCGCGCGATCGGCGTCAACCGCCTGGGGCGCCGGACCCGTACCAGCTCGGCCTCGAGCCTGTCTATCAGGTCAACTGACCCTCGCGGGGTGCCACGGGCCGCCATCGCCTCGAGAGTCCGGGTTAGCCGCTCCATCAGTGCGCTCCCTCCTCGCCGAACAAACGGCGGAGCTTGCGTCTTGCCCTCGATGCGATCTGGCGAGCCGCCGCCTCGGTGACCCCCACCGCCT
The DNA here is from genome assembly GCA_033720975.1 of Acidimicrobiia bacterium. Taxonomy (GTDB): domain Bacteria; phylum Actinomycetota; class Acidimicrobiia; order Spongiisociales; family ZC4RG35; genus JAWWBL01. Next base: position 1,189 of record JAWWBL010000024.1, read on the forward strand.
CGCCCACCTCGGCGTAGGAGTAACCCTCGACCGCCGAGAGGTAGAGAACTGCCCGGTCCCTCGGGCGAAGATTGAATACTTCCTCGACATCGAACGGGTCAGCATCATCCACGGTCACTTCTTCAGCCAGCCGGGGAAGGATCCTCCTCAAACCCCCCAGGCGCCTTCGCTCATTCGAGGCGATGTTGACAATGGTTCTTCTCATGTAGGCGCCCGGGTTGGCGAGGTCTGTCAACCCGCCACGACGCAGAACCCGGTAGAACGCCTCCTGCACGAGGTCGTCGGGCTCGATATCGGAAGAGCCCACAACTGCCGCGTACCTGCGCAGCGAGGGGTATAGGGCGTCGATGAGTGCTCGATCGGCTTCCGCCAGCCGTTCTGGGTGGGTGACTCGCGCCACGACTGTGCTCATCTCTTCGGAGAGACACAACAAAACCTACAGATGTGACAACGGATCGAGTCGCCCCCACTAGTTGGCTCTCTCAGTCCGGGACTGCTCGTAGCCCTGGTTGACACCTTCTAGCCGACGGGTATCCAGACCAGCTTCACCTCGGCCACTCTGATGTCGGTCCGTTCCAGGCCAATTGAGGTCGACTCCAGATTGTCAGCCATGGCGTCGTGGGTGGCGGCGATGTCAGCCAGTGCCTCTGCAAGCTCAGCCTCGAGATCCACTAGCTCGGCCTTCTTGTCCGTGAGCCGCTCGGCCGCCGCGTCGGCTCGGGCCTCTGCCTTGCGCGTCGCTGCTCGGCGCGTCGCCGCCTTGCCCAGTGGGTTAGAGGACTTCCGCCCTCCCAGGAGGGCTCCGAGCAGATCCCCGGCCCCCGACATCACTTCTTCTTGCTTCTTGGCCGAGACCTCGCCTTCGAGCTCACCCACCCGCGCATCAGCCGTGGAAATCTGGTCCTTGACCCTCTCGATCCTTGTCTTGTACCGGGCGGTCAGATTGGCCATCTCGGCGTCGGCCCTGGTGGCTGCCTCTGAAGCACATCTGGCGCGGAACTCCTCCTCAGTCTCACCGACCCGCGAGTAGATCCCGAGGTCCGGATTGTGGAACACGTCCAGCGCCACATTGGCGAGAAGGTGGCCCTTGATGTCTGACTGGAGCCTTGTCCAGAACGACTTGTTCTGCAGCTTGACCTCGGACGTGGCGTAGGAGGCAAAGTCGGGTGGATCGTCTGTGAGATCCCTTTCGTCGTGGTCGACCTTATGGACGTCCGCGGGGTCGACGGTGGCGTCGAGCGGGAACACCACGGCTTCGTAGGTCTCGTTGTGGTGGATACCCGCACGGGTGTCGTCGTACAGAAGCTGGACGGTAACTGCGGCAGCCGGCTCGAATCTGGTACCGGTCGGATCGGCGCCGATGTCGCGGGCCCACGGAGCCGCCGGATCGAGGTATCGCACCGGGACTCCTTCGGCCACGACCGGTGCGACAGGCAGGGTTTGGTGGTCGTCGTCCGGCTCGGGTTCCGCGACGAGGTCCATCCCGGTCCCGTCGGTGGCCCTCACCGGCTTCTTTCCGTCCATCAGCAAGGCCACTTGATTCCGTGTGAGCGGGCCAACGCGGAAACTCATCGCTCTGCGCCGCTTGAACACTTTCGGGCGCTTCTTCTTCACCACGTGGAGTAGGAACTGCCGTTTCTGGAGGTCCGAGATCAGTGTGTCCAGGTCCGTTTCTGTGGTCTCCATGGCGTCGAGGATGCGACGCTTGTCGTTGTCGGTTTGTAGCCGACCCACGACCCAGGTACCGGAGTTGGACATTGCCTTGTGGTCGAGGTCGACCGGGTTCTGGGTGACAAGGATCATTCCGACTCCGAAAGCCCTGGCCTGCTTCAGGATCGTCATGATGGGCTTCTTCGAGGGCGGCTCCGCGGTGGGAGGGGCGTATCCGACGGCTTCGTCGAGGTAGGCCAGAGCCCGAAGCTCGCTGCTACCGGGCTGCCGGCGGATCCAGGTCACCAGTTTTGACAGGATGAGAGTCGCTACGAACTGCCGCTCGGCATCGGTGAGATGGGCCATGTAAACGATGGCGCACTTGGTCTTGTCGCCCCCGTTGATCATCGACTCGATGTCGAGAGGCTCTCCTTCCAGCCACGACGAGAACGCCGGTGAGGCCAACAGGCCGTTGAGCTTCAGGGCGAGGTCTGTCCTCTTGTCCCGTGGGAAGAATGTGTCGAGGTCGAAGACCCCCAGCTTTCGGAAGGGGGGCTTCGGGATCTGCCCGACGAGGGTTGCCAGGTCGAGGTCCTTGTTCTGCCGCCACCATGTCTCGACGATGGTTGAGAGGAGAATGTGCTCAGGGCCAGATATCGGGTCGGAATCTATGTCGGCGAGCAGGAGCAGGGAGGAGATCAGGGCTTCGATCTCGTCCCGGATCAGCTCGGCATTTTCCGCCCAATCCAAATCGGGGGCCTCCATCGACCCCAACACGTTCAGGCCCACTCCAGTTGAAGACCCGGGCGTGTAGATCGTCATGTCCGTCTGATCCCGGAGTCGGGCGAGCCGGGTTTCATCTATGCCGTGGTCGGCGAGTTCGTCTCGACGCTCCGCTGCCGTCTTCGTGGCCAACTCGGCCACCGTTAATCCCTTTCTCTCGGCTTCCGCGGGATCGATCCAGGGCTCGTATTCCTCGGGGTCGTGGTCGGGGAACAGAAGCAGGAGATTGCCCATGTCGCCTTTGGGGTCGAGGATCAGCGCGGGGATCCTGTTCAACAACGACTCCTCGAGGATGTTGAAGCCCAGGCCGGTCTTCCCGGACCCGGTCATCCCGACGATGACGCCGTGTGTGGTGAGGGTCGCCGAGTCATAGAGGAGCGGCTCGATTGGCTCGTCTCTCTCGATTCCGATGTAGAGCTGACCACGGTCGGGGTCCATATACCGAAGGTACAACGAAAATTGTGCTGAGTCCTCATAGCCCGGGCCGTAACCTGACGAGAGCCGCCCCGCCTGGGGTGGCCGGTTGACTTCAACCGGACTTCAAGTTGTACGTTGGATGCGCTCATGCCTGGTCCACAAATCACTCCATGGTCGGTTCTGCGCGACGGGACCCTGCTGATCGCCCAGTTCGTCAAGGCCCACAAGGGTTCCTTTGCGTTGGCGGTGTTCGGCGCCTCAATGTTCGCCGCGGCCATCGTCGGGTCGTCGATCGTGATCGGGTGGGTCACCGACAACGTGATCATCCCGATACTCGACGAGGGTCAGGATCCCAACCTTCTCTCCGTAGCTGGAGCCGTCATCGTCGGCGTCTCGGTCTTCAAGGCAGTGGGCATCGTCGTCCGGAGAACCGCCGCCGGGTGGCTGCAGTTCAAGACGCGCCAGGATGTCCGGAACGAGTTGCTTGCCCACCAACTCTCCCTGAAGATGGCGTGGTTCGAGAGTCATGCCACAGGTGATCTCCTCGCCGTCGCCGACTCCGACACCGACCAGGGGACCGGAGTGCTCGGCCCGCTGCCCTATGCGACGGGCGTCTCGCTCCTTCTCGTAGGCACGATCGCTCTGATCTCGATCATCGACATCTGGCTCGGTCTCGGGGCAGTCATCGGTCTTGTCGTCGTAGTCGTGATCGACATCCGAGGCAGCTGGATCACCTATGGGTTGTGGGAGGAAGTGCAACGCCGCAGGGGCGAGGTGTCCTCCGTTGCCCACGAGAGCTTCGACGGCGCCCTGACGGTCAAGGCCCTTGGACGGGAGGACTACGTCGAGGACCGCTTCGCCCGAGCCAGTGACACCCTTCGAGACCGCCTCATCGATGTGAACTCCACATGGATCAAGTATCAGGTGATCATCCGCGCCCTTCCCCAGGTTCTCGTCGTTGTGCTCCTGGTGGTAGGCGCGGCCCGCATCCAGGCGGGTGTCATCACACCAGGTGACGTGGTGACGGTCGCCTATCTTCTGGCCCTACTGGCGTTCCCAATCCAGCTGATTGGCTTCGTCCTTTGGGACCTCGCCGGGAGCCTCGCCGGGTGGCAGCGGGTGCAACAGGTCTTCGACGCCGACGAGTTCATGGAGTACGGGAAGACGAGCGCGGGGCCCTCGGTGGGCCCGGCACCGGTATTCGGCGAGCAGGTCGAGTTCGCCTACGACTCCAAGCCCGTGCTCTCTGGCCTGCGCCTCGATCTCGCTGCGGGCACCACTCTTGCCGTGGTGGGCCCGACTGGATCTGGCAAATCCACTCTCTGCCTGCTGTTGGCTCGCCTCTGGGACCCCGACTCAGGGGAGATCCATCTCGACGGCCGCGAGCTGCGCTCGTTCGCTCGCTCAGAGCTGCCCAAAGAAGTGTCCTACGTGTCACAGAACTCGTTTCTCTTCGATGCCACCGTGCGGGAGAACATCACCCTCGACGCCGAATTCGACGACGAAGCGGTCGAGCGGGCCGCTCGTCTTGCCGGAGCGGCAGGCTTCATCGCCGAGCTCCCCGACGGCTACGAAACCCAACTGGGGGAAAGGGGAACGACGCTTTCGGGTGGACAGAGGCAGAGAATCGCCCTAGCCCGCGCCCTGATCCGCAAGCCGCGGCTCCTGATCCTCGACGACGCCACATCCGCTGTGGACCCATCGGTAGAGGCGGAGATCCTCAGGGCGCTCAAAGGCGCCGAGCTCCCATCGACTCTTGTGGTCGTTGCCTACCGACCGGCCTCCATCCGGTTGGCCGACGAGGTCGTCTACGTCGACGAGAGAAAGATCCTTGGCCACGGGCCCCACAGTGAGCTGCTCAGAACCGTGCCCGGGTACGCGCGACTGGTCCAGGCCTACGAGGAGGAGTCGATCAGGCTCCGTAAGGAGGCGTCGTGAACGAGAGCTATTCGACCGGATCCCTGATCCGCCGTGCTCTTGTCGAGGCGCCGACTCTGCGTCGTGGCCTGTGGGTCACACTGACCCTGGCGATGTCCGGTCAGGCAGTCACAGTCGTCACCCCGGTTGTGATCCAATTGGTGATCGACGAAGAGATCCTCGGTGCCGCCGGGATCGACATGGTTGGCGTCGTCCAGAAGGCATCGTTGGCACTGCTTGCCCTCGTGGTGGGGATCTGGGTAGGTCGTATCGCGCTCTTGCGGCTGACTCGGTCATCTGCAACCGGGCTCTCGGACCTGCGCACCAAGACCTTCGGCCACATCCTGAAGCAGTCCGTGCTCTATGTCCAGGCGGAACGCAGGGGCAACCTAGTGTCGCGAGTCACCTCCGATGTGAACACTCTTCAGGAGTTCATGGAGTGGGGCGGCGTGGGTTTGATCGTCGCCACCAGCCAGGTCCTCCTGGCGACTGGTGTGATGTTCATCTACGACTGGCTCCTGGCTCTCATCGCGGTGGGGGGCGTCGTGATCTACCTGTTCATGATGAGGTGGTTCCAACGCATCCTCGCCAAGAAGTACGACCTGGTCCGCAAGGAAGTCGGGGCTTCGCTCGGCGTTCTCAGCGAATCGATCACAGCCATCCCGGTTGTCAGGGCCTACGGAACCGAGGATTTGACAACCGAGAAGGTGGCCGGCGCCCTCGAACGGCGATTCGAAGTCGAGTGGAAGACTGCTCGGTTCGGCAACATCCTGTTCTCGAGCGCCGAGGTGTTCGCCGGCGCACTGACAGCCACTCTGCTCATCGTCGGAGTCCTGGTGGGAATCAATCAGGGAACCTCTGCTGGGACGCTGATCGCATTCCTGTTTCTGGCCAATCTTCTCATCGAGCCGTTGCAGATCATCGTGGAGACGCTTGAGTTCGCCCAATCCGCAGCTTCTGGTCTGCGCCGGGTAATGGAGGTTCTCGACGGCGAAGTTGAGATCGTCGAGCCCGATGAGCCCGAAGGTCTCCGTCCCGGCGGGTTGAGCGCCCGCTTCGAGGACGTCACCTTCGCATACGGAGACGGTCCGGAAGTGCTGAGAGACGTCTCCGTCGAGATACCGGTGGGCAGCCGTATTGCGGTCGTTGGCGAGACAGGATCAGGCAAGACGACCTTTGCGAAGCTTCTCGTGAGGCTCCTCGATCCGGACCGAGGCTCCATTCACATCGGTGGCGTGCCCGCGCAAAAGATACGCCTGGCGGAGCTGAGAGATCGTGTCGCATTCGTGCCTCAGGAGGGGTTCCTCTTTGACGACACCATCGCAAACAATGTGAGATACGGGCGCCCTGAAGCGGACGATGCAGAGGTGTGGACCGCGTTCCACGAACTGGGTCTAGGGGAATGGGTGGCACGCCTCACCGATGGCCTCGAGACCAGAGTGGGTGAACGCGGGGGGAACCTGTCCGCCGGTGAGCGCCAGTTGGTTGCTCTGGTGCGGGCCTGGATCGGTTCACCAGACCTTCTCGTGCTCGACGAGGCGACTTCGGCGGTCGATCCTGCTCTCGACGTCGCGCTGCGACATGCCATCGACAAGTTGACCGAGGGCCGCACCTCGGTGACCATCGCCCACCGGCTCTCTACCGCCGAGGGGGCGGACGAGATACTGGTGTTCGACAAGGGAATGCTGGTCGAGCGCGGGGCTCACGAGGGCCTGATCGATCGTGGCGGGGTTTATGCCGGGCTGCACCGCGACTGGGTAGCCGGGACCAAGAGCGTCTAGAGACTCAGACTTCCGGCGGGGGAACGTAACGGCCCGACCCAAACTTTCCGCGGTCGACCTCGATCTCCCAAATTGACCCCTTGGAGCAGTAGAAGCGCGACTCGAGGCTCAGGCCCAGCCAGACCAGCCGGTTGATAGTTGCCGGAATCACGTCGCCGTGCGAGCAGAGCACAGCGTTGGAGCCGACCAGGGAATCGACGAGGTCGTATGCAGCGTCGACGTCCGGCCCCTCGGCCAGCGCCTCACTGATCTCGATCTTGGCCCCGGTCACCGCGGCAAGAGGCTCAACGCTCTCCACACAGCGAAGAAACGGGCTCGTGACGATTCTCTCGATCCCGCTGCCCGCCAGGGCTTCGGCGACCGCGATTGCCTGACGCCTACCCTTCTTGGTCAACGGGCGCTCCCGGTCGTTGCCTTTCCACTTCTCCCGGTTACCGGCGGCGGCGTGCCTCAACAGCCGAATGGTTCCGGTTTGCGAGAGCTTCTTGAGGTCCGCCCCGCCGAGGAGGAGCCTGTCGTTCTCGTAGTCGAGCGCTTCTTTGGCCTTCTTGCGCGTCACCCACTTGATGGCGTCGACCTCTTTGTTCTTCTTGAACCCCGGGCTGTCGGGCAACGGCCGCATCGCGAACCAATGGACCTCTTTCGCCCCACCGTTTATCCGGTAACGGGTCGTGCCGACTGGTGCCACGACTCTGCAGTGATAGCCGGTCTCCTCGAGGACCTCCCGAATGGCCGTTTCCTCAGGGGTCTCACCCTCGTCAGCCTTGCCTTTTGGGAACCCCCAGTCGTCGTATCGAGGGCGATGGGCCAGGAGAACTTTCAGATTTCGCTTGGGCGAAACGCGAAAGACAATGCCACCGGCAGCTCGGATCACTCGTGTCACGCGAAGTGAGGCTAGATCTAGGCGGGCCCGTCAGCGGCGATCCGCGGCCAGCTTGAGGATGTTGTCGCCGGTCTGGATGACTGGTGCCGTCAGTTCGACTTCGGTCAGGTCGATGTTCACGGAGTTGCACGCGTCGCAGACACGTCGGATGATCCCGGCGCCGATGTGCTGATCCGCTCCATAACTGTGCCTCCCGCGCCGGCAGGCTGCACGGCGGCGACGCTCGGTCATGTCCTCGGGGCGGAGGTGGCTCATTGCTGCATAGTCAGGCTAGATCGCCTCTCGTCGGTTTCCAGGGCACGGACTAGCCCGCCATCGCCTCCTGGATGCCGGCCGCGATCCGCGGGACGTCGATGAGCGCATGCTTCTCTATGGCGAATTGGGGCCAGGGGACGTCATATCCGGTAACCCGGAGGATGGGGCCCTCCAAGTCGTAAAGGGCTTCCTCGGCTACGACGGCTGCGACGTCGGCAGCGATTCCGGCGGTTCCCTGGGGCTCTTGAACCAAGAGCAGGCGCCCGGTCTTGACCACCGACTCCAGCACTGTCTCCCGATCCCAGGGAAAGAGGGTGCGCAGGTCGATCACCTCGACGGAGTGATCCGACTGTTCTGCGGCCTTGAGGGCGACAGGGACCATCCCGCCGTAGGTGACGAGCGTCAGATCGGCTCCCGGTCTGCGAACCCTGGCGCTCCCAATCGGCAGGGTGTAGCGCTCGGTGGGGACTTCTTCCCTTCCCGTCCGGTACAGGACCTTTGGCTCCAGGAAGATCACAGGGTCGTCCCCTTCGAGAGCTGCGGTGAGCAGGCCCTTTGCGTCGACTGCGCTCGAGGGACATACCACCACCAGCCCGGGCGCGTGGACAAAGTACGCCTCAGGTGAGTCGCAATGGTGCTCGTGGGCACCGATGCCTGCTCCGTTTGGGAATCGCACGACGACCGGCACCGACGAGGTACCCCTTGTGCGGAATCTGAATCTCCCGAGATGGCTGACGATCTGATCGAAAGCCGGGTAGACGAATCCCTCGAATTGGATCTCGGCTACGGGTCGGGCCCCGGCCAGGGCCATTCCGATGGCGGTGCCAACGATGCCGGACTCGTTGAGGGGGGTGTCGATGACGCGCTCTTCCCCGTGCTTGGCCAGGAGTCCTTCGGTGATGCGGAAGACCCCACCTGCGACTCCCACGTCCTCGCCGAGAACGATCACGCTGGGATCGTTCTCCATTGCGTCGTGCAGGGCGGCATTGATCGCTTCGGCCATGGTCATTGGCTTGGTCGGCCCGTGCGGGACCTGGTCTGGCTCGAGACTCCAAATTTCGTCCCTGGCGAAGTCCGTCTCGGGCTCGCCGTGTGCCCGCTGCATCGCATGCAGCTGGTCGACCACGTGTCTGGGAATCCGGGCGTATCCGTGGCGGATGGCATCGTCCCTCGTGGGGAGGGGCTCTGCTTCGATGGAGGTGATGGCGGCCTCGACGGCGTCACTCACTTCCATCGCAACCTTTTCCCCGGCGCGCTCGTCCCATTCACCTCTCTTCTCGAGGAAGAGCCGGATCCGCTCGATGGGATCGCGCGCTTTCCACTCCTCGACCTCCTCGTCGGATCGATACAAGGAGGGGTCATCGGCCGTGGCGTGGGGGCCGTATCTGTAGGTCATGGCCTCGATCAGGGTCGGGCCCTTCCCCTCCCTGGCGCGTCTGGCGGCGAGCCGCGTCGCCAGGTAAACCGCAACCGGGTCCATGCCATCGACACGCAATCCTTCGAACCCATAGGCCTCGGCCTTTTGGGCGATGGTCGCCGATGCCGTCTGCTTCTCGAAGGGGACGGAGATCGCGTACAGGTTGTTGGCGCATATGAAGATGGTCGGTGTCTTCCAGACCCCTGCGAAGTTCATACCGGAGTGGAAGTCCACCTCGGAGGTGGCCCCGTCCCCGAAGTAGGCGACAGAGACCGTGTCCTCTCCGCGGAGCTTGGTCACATAGGAGTACCCGACGGCATGTGGCAGCTGGCTGGCGATGGGTACGGTGACGATGCCCGTCCGGTACCGCTCCAGATCCCAAGACGAGTTGGGAAGGCCCTTCCAATATGCAAGAAGGACCTCCAGCGGGAGGCCCCTCGTGATCTGCACACCGTGCTCCCGGTAGCTCGGAAAGACGAAGTCGTGGGGCTCCAGTGCCAATGCCGATCCGATCTGGACGGCCTCCTGTCCTTCGAGCATGGCGTATGTCCCGATTCGCCCTTGACGTTGGAGGGCCAGCATGCGTCGGTCGAGCTCCCGGGCGAGGACCATGTTTCGGTACATCCTCTGGTAGATCTCAGGATCGAGTCGAGGATCCTCACTGACGAGGTTCCCTTTGGGGTCGATGATCGAAAGAGTCTCGAAACGACTCATGTTGCGAGTCTGCCACAACTGACATCGGATCGCTGACGGTCCGACGGTCGCCACAGCACTAACTTGCGCCGATGCCCAGGTTCAGGCCGGAGATCGAAGCGCTTACGCCGTACGAGGTGGGGCGCCCCATCGCCGACGTGGCGCGCGAGCTTGGCCTCGACCCGTCCACCATCGTGCGCCTGACTGCAAATGAGAGCCCTGACGGCCCTTTCCCAGGGGTTGGCGACGCCGTTGCGGATGTGATGGGGGGTTCCAACCGCTACCCCGATCCCGATGTCTGGGAGTTGGGGCATGCACTGTCCGCGTATCTCGGAGTCGACCGGTCGAACCTGCTCTTCGGCGCAGGAAGCGTGGCCCTCCTCGCCGATATCGCCCTGGCTCTAGGCGGGCCGGGAACCAAGGCGATCTATGCCTGGCCCAGCTTCTTCATGTATCGGTTCGTAACGACGTGGGCGATGGGAAGCGCTTCTGAGGTGCCGCTCAACGAGGCGTTCGAGCTCGACCTCTCTGCCATGCGCGACGCCGTGGACGATTCGACTCGCGTGGTCTACGTATGCAATCCCAACAACCCGACCGGGACGATCAGGTCGTCTGATGACATCGAGCGATTCATCAGGTCTGTTCCTCCCGAGGTGCTGGTTGTGGTCGACGAGGCCTACCACGACTTCGTGACTGACGACGACTACCGGACCGCAATCCCGCTTGCCCTCGAGTTGGACAACGTTGTAGTGCTTCGCACCTTTTCCAAGGTGTACGCATTGGCGGCTCACCGGATCGGGTACGCGGTCGGCCATGTCGAGACCCTCTCTGAGATTCGAAAGGCGCAGGCTCCGCTCACCATCAATCAGGCGGCCCAAGCGGCGGCACTTGCGTCGTTGGGTCAGCCTGAGGAGCTGCGCCGGCGGGTCGAGGCGAACGCTGCCGCACGACACCACCTCCTCGGTGTGATGGCCGAGCGGGGGCTGGACTACGCCGATAGCCAAACCAACTTCGTGTTCTTCAAGACTCCCGGCGGCGACTCGAAGGCCACTTCGGACGAATTCACCAAGCGGGGCGTGATCATCCGGCCGATGTCAGGGGGCTGGATGCGGGTGACAGTGGGCGCCCCCGTAGAGAACGAGAGATTCGTCGGCGTGCTCGACGAGGTGCTCGACACCGTGTCGGAATGATTTGGCTTTAGCCAGCGGTCTGACAACCATTCCCCGATCCCACTCCAGGAGTAGACCTTGAAATCTGTCGTCAGCCTGTTGGCTGTGATCGCCCGGCGCCTGCCCTGGGTGGTAATCGCCCTGACTCTCGCGCTCAGCGGCGTGTTCGGCTTCTTTGCAAGAGACGTGGAGATCGCGTCGGGCAATGAGGGCTTTGCCCCAGAAGGCCCTGAGATATCCGCCTCGGAGACAATCACCGAGAAGTTTGGCGACGACACCGCGGAGTCGACCCTTCAGGTAATCGTCCGTGACGAGGGAGGGGACGTGATCACACTCGAAGGTCTCGAGACGGTCCGCCGGATCTCGTCGACGATCCGCTCGTCTGAGGTGGGTGACAACATCAACGATCGGGCTGATCGGCCCGGGGTCTTCCACTACCTGAGCGGTGTCGAGGGTGTGATGGCCGCACAACAGATCCCGCTCGAAGCGATGACCGATGACATGGTCAAGCAGTTCTTCGCGCTCTCGATCGATCCGAGCGCCAACCCGGAAAATCCCCAGGCAGCTCAGCAGGCCCAATTCCTGCTGTCCATGGTCGGCGAGGACTTCGACCCTGCGACCAACACCGCCTCGTCGGGCATGACGCTCGCATTTCTGGGCGGATTCCCAGGCGATCCTGAAGAGGCGTTCAACGCCCAGGTCGACGAGGAGTCGGCGATGGCTGCCGACCTGGCCACGATCGAAACCGACCTGGAAGTTCGCCCCTTCTCATTCCCGCTTCTGCTCACCGGCTCTGATGACTTCACCCAGGAGGTGGGCCAGCTATTTGGGATGGCAACGGCGGTCATCCTGGTGATCCTCCTGAGCGTTTTCTGGTTGGCGCCGGGCAGCGAAGGGTCGAGGTTTGCCTCCACGCGTCGGACCATCGCCGACACCCTGATCACGCTCGCCACGATTGGGATGGCCATCACCTGGATGCAGGGCATCGGAGTCCTCCTCGAGGACGCCGGTGTGATCAGCGCCTTCTCCGCCCCAACCCAGATCGTCCCGATCCTGCTCATCGGGCTCGGTGTCGACTACGCCATCCACCTCACGTCGAGATATCGCGAGGAGGTGGGCGAGGGAGGGGAGGTCGACGAAGCGATGACCGGTGCGATCAAGTCAGTTGGCATCGCGTTGGCTCTTGCCACTGTCACCACCGTGATCGGCTTCCTCACCAATGTCTTCAATCCCGTTCCCGCCTTGAAGGATTTCGGCATCCTGGCGGCGGTCGGAATCGTTGTTTCGTTCGCTCTGATGCTCACCTTCGTGCCGGCGATCAGGATGCTTGCCGATCGGCGAGCAGAACGCGACGGGACGCTCCCGGTTGCATCGCTGCGGAGCCATGGGGACCGGGCCCTGCCTCGGATCATGGAGAAGCTCTCCGTCCTGGCGGAGAAGGCGCCGATCCCTACGCTGTTGTTGGCGTTGGCCCTTGGCGGCGCTGGCTACTACGGCTTCACCCAACTCGAGACAGAGTTCTCATTCACCGACTTCCTTCCCGAGGACTCGCCCTATATCCAGACTCTCGATCTGCTCGAGGCCGAGTTTGGTGGTGGTTTCGGGGAACAAACCCAGGTGCTGGTGGAGGCCACCGCGGACCGCGGCATCGATGCTGCGGTTCACAATGCGCTCGTCGCGGCCAATTCGGAAATTACCGAGATCGAGGATGTCTCGACCATCGACACCGGCTTCGGCAAGTTTGCCAACGCAGCCTCTCCGATTGGGCTCCTCGGTCAGATGCTTCAGGGGGGCCCGGAGGCGACGCCGCCGGCGCTGCTGGCAGCAGCGGGGCAGGTGGGCCTGCAACCCGATCTCACCATCTCCGCCGATGCCGATCCAGCAGTCCTTTATCGAGCGCTTCTGGAGATCGCCCCCGAGCAGGCTGCACGTGTTGTTTCCGTTGAGAGCGGGGCCGTGGACGCACTCCTTTGGGACATCACCACGACCGCCGGGGAGGACGTCGATGACCTCAGAGTTGGCCTGGACAGCGCCTTTAAGCCGATCAACGACCTTGGTGCATACGCGATCGACACTTCACAGAACATCATCGGTGATGTCGTCATCTCCGAGCTGACAGCATCCCAGAGCCAGTCTCTTTTCATAACCATTGCGGCTGCAGCTCTCGTCCTGATCATCAACTTCATCATCGAGAGCAGGCGCTGGTTCCTCGGCGTGATCACGATCGCACCGGTTGCCCTGGTCGTGCTCTGGACCTACGGCCTCATGTTTGCCAGCGGAATTCCATTCGGCCCAGTAACGGCGACTCTTGCCGCGCTAGCCATCGGAATCGGTGTCCCGTTCACGATTCACATCGCGCGGCGATTCCAGGAAGATCGGAAAGTCCATTCCGGGTTGAACGAGGCGATGCGGTCGACCATGAGGCACACAGGAGGTGCGCTGGCGGGCTCCGCCTTCACGACTATGGCCGGGTTCGGGGTTCTGATAAGTGCCAGCCTGATCCCATTCAGGCAGATGGGGCAGGTCACCGTGTATGCGATCGGCCTTTCACTGGCAGCCTCCGTCCTGGTCCTGCCCTCGATGCTGGCGCTGTGGGATCGGTACCACCGTCGAAATGGCGATGCCCTCATCGGCTCGATGATCTCCGGGTCCTCCTGAAAACGGCCCGGGACGTGCGACCCGCAAACCTCGGGCAGGCGGCCACTTGTGCGGGCCCGGTGATCCCGAGAACGCGTCGAGAGCGTCCTGGTCTGGTCCAATAGGCCCGGGCGCCTGCCATGGACGAATCGAGACTCGCAGCCGAAGCCAACAGGCTCTTGCCACTGGCAAGACGGGTTCTGCGCCGCTATCCGTTCGTGACACGCACGGTTGAACATCTCGAAACCCACTCCAACGTCATGTACCGGGTCGTCGCGGACAATGGGACGCAAATGGTCTTGCGGGTGGGCACGCCCCATGCCAACACACGTTCGAACATTGCTGTGGAGGTGGCCTGGCTCGATGCGTTGAACCGGGACACTTCACTCGAGGTCGTTCGACCCATCCACACCGCGGACGGGGAGATGATCGTCGACGAGTTCGACGACGACCTGGGTGAGGAGAGATCGTGCGTGTTATTCAGCTGGATACCAGGAACTCCGCTGGCGCAAGGGGCGGGCTCGTTTGGATACCGTCTTCTCGGCCAGATGTCGGCAAGTCTTCAACTCCACGGTCGGGACTGGTGGCCGGATGAGCCCGTCGAGCTTCGTCGATGGAATCGTGTCTTCTACTACGGCTCCGACGTAGACCCCGTGATCATCAATGATCCAAACTACGGCCACCTCTTCGATGTCCCCCGGCGCTCGACGATCGCCAAAGCGGCGACGGCTTCGGGAACCGTGATCGAGCACTCTTGGTCGGATGCACAGGCTCAGGTCGTGCACGGAGACCTCCACGAATGGAACGTTCACATTGCCGGCAGCAGGCTGTACGCGTTCGACTTCGAGGACGTGATGCTTGCGCTGCCCGCCCAGGACGCGGCGATCTCCCTTTATTCGTCTAGGCGGAGCACACAGAAGCAAGAGATACGTGGAGCCTTCCGCAAGGGGTTTGAGACCGTAGCTCCGTGGCCGCTGGCCGACGAGAGCCAACTGGACGGTTTCCATGCCGCCCGGCAGATCATGCTCATGAATTACGCGGCCCGAACCTTGCCGATGGATGAGGCCGCCTCATACTTGGATGACGTGATGCCTTGGTTGGAGGCCTATGTGGCGAGGTACGGATGACGTGAGATTCACCGACCGTCGCCAAGCCGGAGCTCTGCTCGGCGAGGCTGTGGCCCGTCTGGGACCGATTCGGCCTGTCGTGTTGGGGCTTCCCCGGGGGGGAGTGCCGGTGGCAGCACCGGTGGCCCAGGCCCTCGGCTGTGACCTCGACGTCCTGGTCATCAGGAAGCTGGGAGTCCCTCACCAGCCGGAGCTGGCGATGGGTGCGCTTGGAGAGGGAGGGACCATTGTGCGCAACGACGAGGTTCTCCGGTTGGCGGGTGTGTCTCCGGCTCAATTCGAACAGGTGGTGATGCGCGAAGAAGCCGAGCTGACCAGGCGTCTGGCCTTATACCGGCCGGACGCCGGCCCTGTGGACGTTGAGGACAAGACGGTGATAGTGGTTGACGACGGCCTGGCGACAGGCGCCACCGCGAGGGTCGCAGTCGCCGTTTTGCGGGAGAGGTCTCCCGGCCAGGTATGGGTGGCTGTCCCGGTGGCACCCAGAGACACCAAGGAGGTCATGGAGAATGAGGCCGATCGAGTCATTGTGCTCGAGACGCCCCGCTTCTTTGGCGCGGTGGGTGCCTGGTACGACGAGTTCAAGCAGACGACAGACGATGAGGTGAGGAGCCTCCTCATTCACTGAGCTACGGTTGCGGCCTTGCCACTAGGGAGGATTGCCGTGCCGTCATTGGAATTGCTCTGCACTGTCGAGGCGAGCGTCGGCATGAGCGTGCTCGGGAAGTCGCCAGCCGGAATGCGGATCGACTTCCCGTTTGAGGGAACTGCCACCGGCCCTCACTGGGAAGGGGAACGCCCGATCAAGGGCATTGACTATGTGACCGTGAGAGCCGACGGGAACATGGATCTCGACATTCACGGCGTGATCGGCGAGAAGAAAGAGGCCGTCTCCTACCGGGGCGCCGGCGTCTCCATTGCCAACCCCGATCGGTCCGCCGATCCCAAGGAACTGATCACGTTCCAGACAGGCAACGATGATCTCTCTTGGCTCAACGATGAGATTGGCGTGGCCTTTGGCCACGGGGAGTCCGGAAAACTGACCCTCACCATCTACGTCGTCAAGCCCTGAACGGCTTCAGTTCCCTGGTTCGCGGTAGTTGGGGAGCCGCTTCTCCATAAAGGCGCGTACCCCTTCCATGTGCTCGGGGGTGGCGCCAAGACGGGCCTGCTCCTCCCTCTCGGCCGCTAATGCTCGATCGAAGCCGACCTCGGCTGACCCACGGATCAGCTTGCGGGTCGTCACCAACGAGTCGGGGACGAGGTCAGCCACCGAGGCTGCGACTTCCACTGCCCTCTCGACCACCAAGTCGTCTTCCACGACATCGAGGCAGAGGCCCAGCTCACGGGCTTCCTCGGCGTGCAGCCGGCGGTTAGTCAGGGCCAACTCCAGGGCTCGCGAGACGCCGACATGAGCCGGCAGCAGCCACGTGGTGCCGGAGTCGGGCACCAGGCCGATTGCGGTGAACGCCATGGTGATCGATGCTGACTTTGCCATCACTCTGAGGTCGCATCCCAGAGCCACACCCAACCCTGCGCCCGCGGCAACACCGTTGACAGCCGCCACGGTGGGCACCCGGCAGTTGGTCAAGGCTGCGACCACGGGGTGAAACACCGTGTCGAGGACCCGCCCCAGGTCCGGGCCATGCGATTCATAGTCCTCGAGCAGCTCGGCCAGGTCTGCGCCCGATGAGAAGGCTTTCCCCTCCCCGGTGATCACGACGGCCCTCGCCTCGGTTCCCGCCCGCTCCAAGGCCGCTACCAGCGATGCCGACATCTCGGCGCTTATCGCATTGAATCGGTCCGGGCGATTCAGGGTCACCACCGCGACGTCTGTTTCAAGTCGATATTCGGTGCTCATTTGCCTCCTCAATCTCGCGAATCGTAAATCGCAAGAAATGCCGTCGCGGTTGGGCTTTTCCCCTAACGTGTCCCTCAGTCGCCGCACCAGATAGCGCGAAATCACCGACCCAAAGGAGGGGCCGTGAACAAATCCGAGATGGCTGACAAGCTCGCGGGGAAGGCCGACATCTCAAAGGCCAAGGCGGGCGAGATCATAGAACACATCTTCTCGACCAAGGATGGCGAGGGGATAATCGCCGTCGAGCTCGACGCCGGCCGCAAGGTCAACATCACGGGCTTTGGCACTTTCAGCACCAAACAACGCGCCGGCCGTCAGGGCCGCAACCCTGCCACCGGTGAGACCATCTGGATCCCAGAGAAGAAGTATGCCCACTTCAGCGCCTCGAAAGGCCTGAAGGACAGGGTTGCGATGTAGGGGCCTTCTAAGGTCATATGCGAACGGCGGGCCCCAGGCCCGCCGTTTTGTTTGCCCAGTTGAGATGAGACCTGCCCGGGGTACCGTTCACGTATGCGACTTGACCCCGACCGCTGGCGCCCTCCCGTTGCGATAGCGCATCGTGGCAGTCGCCTTCTTTGGCCCGAGAACACCATGGTGGCCTTCGAGGGAGCGACCGAGCTCGGCTACCGGCATCTCGAGACCGATCTCCACGTCACGGCCGACGGTGTTGTGGTGTGCATTCACGATCCGACAGTCGACCGAACAACGAATGGCCGCGGCCCTGTGGAACGGTTCACCTTCGACGAGCTCTCCAAACTGGATGCCGGGTATCGCCACCATGGTCCGAGTGGCTATGGATTCCGCGAATCGGGCGCGCAGGTACCCAGCCTCGAAGAGGTCGTCTCCAAGTTTCCCGAGGCGTCCTTCGTGGTTGACATGAAGGCTGACTCCGTCGTCCAGCCTCTCGCCTCACTGATCCGACGCCTCGAGCTGGAGGAGCGCCTGATTGTCGGGGCATTCAGCGATGACCGGCTCGAGATGTTTCGGCAGGCGAGCGGTGGGGGGGTGGCGACTTCGACGGGTCCTGCATTGACACGTCTTTGGGTTATCGCCTCCCGCATGGGACGGGGAGCAGGCGGTGCCGCGCAGGCGTTGCAGGTGCCGACTCAGATAAGAGGCGTCCGCATCGTCGACCAGAAGCTCATCGAGGCGGCGCACGAGACCGGGCTTCAGGTTCACGTCTGGACGGTGAACGATCGGTACGAGATGGAACGGTTGTTGGACCTCGGGGTTGACGGCGTTGTGACCGATCGAATCGATGTCCTCAAAGAGGTTCTCGCCGAGCGTGGTGAGTGGCCCAAATGAGAGTGATCGCAGCCGCCGTTCTGGCGGCAGTCGAGTTGGGAGGAGCCTTTGGAGCTGCTACCGCCACCGTTGACGCGATCGATGCCCGGTCGATGACAGTCGAGATCTCCGTCGAAGTGACCGTGAGCGCGCAGGCCGTTGTCGCCCACCTCTCCCTGCCCGGTGAGGAGGCGCAGGTGGTGTCCCTCCTCGACCGCGGCGGTGGCGTTTTCGGAATCAGGACCGAGCTCGAGCCAAAGAACTACATAGTCGTGTTCGAAGTCCTCGGGCCCGAGGGCGCCCTCTCAGATCCGAAGAGCCTTGCCGAGATGGGTGCAGACTTCTCGGTGGGCGGCGGGGACGCCGCCCCCTCCGATGGGGAGCGCCTGGATCCAGAGACCCGCAAGTCCGGCTGGCTGGCCCTCGCCCTCGCCGCCGCAGCATTGTCGGCTCTGGCATTCTGGGCGCTGGGCGGGGCGGACAACGGCGGATCGACAGAGGGCTCCTCCGAGGAGGAGTGATGGTGCGGCCAGCCGCGCCCGAAGACGCGGCCGCGCTCGCCGACGTCCACGTCACTTCCTGGCAGGCCACTTACCGCGGCGTCTTCGATGACGACTTCCTCGAAAGTCTGGACCGAGGGACCCGTGCGGTGTGGTTCGAGGCAAGGATCGGCAGCGGCGCGTCGATCCTTGTCGATCCCGACGAGCGTCCGAAGGGCTTTTGCTGGTATGGAAAACCTCTGGCTGACGAAGAAGAGGAGGACTGGGCGGAGGTGTACGCGATCTACGTCCATCCTGAAGCATGGGGTGAGGGTCACGGGCACCGGCTGCTAGCAGCCGCTGTGCGTGACATGACCGAATTGGGATACGACGGTGTGTTTTTGTGGGTTCTCGACAGGAACGAGAGGGCGCGCTCCTTCTACGAGAGGCAGGGGTGGCAGCTCGCTCCTCAGCTCAAGCTCGAGGAGATCGGAGGGATGCAGGTCACCGAGGTCCGGTATCAGCTCGATCTAGGAGAGCGCTCTCAACCCGGGTGAGGTCGGTCGGATAGGTGATCTTCATATTCGTCTCTTCTCCTGGAACGGTTGTGACCCTGCTGTCGGTGAACCGGAGCACCAACTCGACCGTGTCTTGGCCCGACACACCTTCCCGGGCTGCGCAGGCGTAGGCGTCCCGCAACACTTCGGCGCGGAAAACCTGGGGTGTCTGCACCGTGACTACGTCGCTGATGACCTGCTTGGACTCTCGCTCGATCGCAAACCCTTCCGGCGACAGGGCTGGGACGGCCCCGCCAACGGCCGCCGCTCGGTTGAACAAAGCTTCAATCAGCTGGGGTGTTGTCCCGGGGCGGGCTCCGTCGTGAATGCCGATCAGTTCGATATCGGGCCCCACCGCGGCGAGCCCCGCCATCTCGCTGGCGGTCCGGGTCGGCCCCCCTGGTATCAG
>JAWWBL010000025.1:0-20170 GCA_033720975.1 Acidimicrobiia bacterium
GACGTCTTCTTCGGATTCGACGACACGCAGGCCTTTGCCTCCGCCACCGTGAGCGGCTTTGACCGCGATGGGGTATCCAAATCGGGATGCGAGCTCGATTACTTCCGCGACGTTTTCCACCGGATCGGTGATGCCGGGTACTGTCGGCACTCCATACTCCTCGGCGTTGCGCCGCGACGTGATCTTGTCGCCCATGGCCTCGATGGCGTCAGCGGGCGGCCCAACCCATATCAGCCCCGCGTCGACGACAGCTTCAGCGAAAAGGGGGTTTTCGGACAGGAAGCCGTACCCGGGGTGAATCGCCTCGGCTTTCGCCTCCTCAGCAATTTGCAGGATTCGCTGTTGATTGAGGTAGCTCTGGGACGCCGGTGCCGGCCCCACGTTCCACGCCTCGTCGGCGAGTCTCACGTGGAGGGCGTCGCGGTCGAGCTCCGAGTAGATCGCGATCGTCCGGATGCCCATCTCGCGAGCGGTACGAATGACCCGCACCGCGATCTCGCCGCGGTTGGCAATCAAGAGCGACTTCATTGGGGCCCGTTGCCGTGCTTCTTTGGTGGGAGGCTCTCGCGCTTGGTGCGCAGCATTTCCATGGCCCGGATGAGCTTGACACGGGTCTGGCGTGGCTCGATCACCTCGTCGACAAGGCCCAGTTCAGCTGCCACGTAGGGATTGTTGAACTTCCGCTCGTAGTCGGCGATCAACTCCTCCCGCTTGACCTCAGGATCCTCGGCGGCGGCGAGCTCACGTCGGTGGATGATGTTGACGGCGCCCTGGGCGCCCATCACCGCGATCTCAGCCGAAGGCCAGGCGAAAACCAGATCTGCTCGTATGCCTCGCGCGTTCATCACCAGATAGGCGCCCCCATACGCCTTCCTCGTGATGACGCTGATGCGAGGAACGGTCGCTTCGCAGTACGCGTAGAGCAGCTTGGCTCCATGCCGGATGATGCCTCCATGCTCCTGGTCGACACCGGGCAGGAACCCGGGTACGTCGACGAAGGTGAGGATTGGGATGTTGAAACTGTCGCAGAAACGCACGAAGCGTGCACCCTTCTCGGACGCGGTTATGTCGAGAGTCCCCGCGAGGACGGCCGGCTGGTTCGCCACAACACCCACGGCGTGCCCATCGAGGCGGCCAAAACCGACAACGATGTTCTGCGCCCAGTGCTGGTGAACCTCCAGGAACTCCTCGTCGTCGAGGACGGTCTCGATGATGCCCTTCATGTCGTAGGGATGGTTAGCAGAATCGGGGATCATCCCATCGAGCGAGTCGTCGAGCCGGTCCGGTCTATCGCCCGGGGCGAAGAACGGGGGCCTCTCCATGTTGTTCTGAGGCAGGAACGACATCAGATAGCGGACTGCCTCGAGAGCGTCCTTCCCCGTCGGGTACACGAAGTGGGTGACACCCGACTTCGAGGCGTGCGTCGAGGCACCACCTAGTTCCTCCATGGTCACTTCCTCACCTGTGACCGCCTTTATGACGTCCGGTCCGGTGATGAACATGTGTGAGGTCTGGTCCACCTGGACCACGAAGTCGGTCAAGGCTGGTGAGTAGACGGCGCCACCAGCGCACGGTCCCATGATCACCGAGATCTGCGGTATGACACCCGAAGCGCGTACGTTGCGCTCGAAGATGCGCCCATAGCCGTCGAGGGAGGCGACACCCTCCTGAATTCGGGCACCGCCGGAGTCCTTCAGGCCGATGACAGGCGCCCCGGTCTGAAGGGCCAGGTCGAGGATCTTGCATATCTTGTCCGCCACGACACTGCCGAGGCTTCCCCCGAAAACGGTGAAGTCTTCGGCGAAAACGAATGTGGGCCTGCCGTCGATCGTGCCGTGACCGGTGACCACTGCATCGCCCAGAGGTTTTTTGTCTTCGATCCCAAAGCCCGATGCCTGATGTTGGACGAACTGGTCGATCTCCTGAAAGCTGCCTTTGTCGAGCAGGGTGTCGATTCGCTCCCTGGCGGTCAGCTTGCCGGCTTCGTGCTGGCGCGCCACGGCGCGCTCGCTGCCCGCATGGAGAGCGGCGTCGCGCATTTCTCGCAGTTGCTCGATACGAGCCTCGGTGCCCACGACTCCTCCGTATCCTCGCAATTCAGACTCGCCCGAGGACGAGATGGCTACACCATATTTCCAGGTGCGGCTGGAAACGGTTGCATCAACACAAGATGAAGCCAAGTCACGACTGGATGCGCTGCCCGTTGCCGTCGCCGCACCGGCCCAAAGCGCAGGCCGAGGGAGGTCCGGGTCGGGTTGGCTGAACGCGGACAGGGCGGTGGCCGTCTCGCTGGCTGCCCATCCTGCCGAGAGTGATCACCGTCCGCTGTCTCTGATGGCGGGTGTGGCCGCAGTGAGGGTTACGGGAACCCCCCGTCTCAAATGGCCCAATGATCTGATGCTTGGCGATGTCAAGGTGGGCGGGGTGCTCGTCGAGAAGTCCGGCGGCGTCGCAGTGATCGGCATGGGACTCAACATCTGGTGGGATGATCCTCCGGACGGCATGGGCTGTTTGCTCCCAGATGACCCGGGAGAGGACCACGCAAACGAGGTTGCCGTGGTTTGGACCGCAAACATGATGCGCCTGCTGGACCAGGAAGGCTGGCCCCATGACGAGTATCGGGCGTTGTGCCAGACCCTGGGCCGTGTCATCTCGTGGGAGCCGGGCGGGTCGGGCCTCGCGGTCGATGTTGCCAACGACGGCGGGCTCGTCGTGAGCGTTGACGGCTCGGAAGAGGTTCTCTACTCGGGCGCGGTCCGCCACATGAGGGGCTAACCCAGGTCTTCCACCTCTGGCGCCGGCAGCGTTGCGTTGAAGAAGGCAACGATGCGCGCAAAAGCGTCGTCGGAGGCACCCTGGTCGAAGGTGTCAGCGTTCGGGTCGAGAAACCCGTGACCGGCCCCTTCGTAGAGAAGCCACTGCCCGTGAGTGTTGCGAGCCTGGGCTTCGTCCACGGAGGTCGCATCGATCAATTCGTCTTGGGCGCCGTAGAGGCCGAGTACCGGGATGGGCAAATTGCCCAGAAAGTCGGCCACTTGATGCTCCCGGCCCTCGTCACCGGTCAGAGGCGCATACGCGACCGCGACTGACTTCACCCAAGGGCGGGTTGCCGCTCCTAGCAGTGCTACGCGGCCACCCACGTCCGTGCCCAACAGGCCGATCTCCGCTCCTTGATTCCACTCGACATCAGCCGAGTCGACGAACTCATGCAACTCGTCTAGGTCGGTCATCGCTCGACGGTCGGTGAGATCGTTGTAAGCAGCCAGGGGGTCGTCGTGGCGTCGATAGAGGTCGAGTGCGATGGCCGCGAATCCGGCGCGAGCCAGACGACGACAGATGTCCTTCTCGAAGCTGCTCAGCCCTTTGAGGCCCGGCAGCACTGCGACGATGGGGAATCGGCCGGCTTCGTCAGGCCGGGCTATGTAACCGTCACGATGGGTGGTGCCGACCGGGATCGGCCAGCGGCCATAGAGAATGGGGTATGTCCCCTCGTGGGCGAGCACAGCCAAGGTTTTCCTCCTGTAGGACTTCTCAAGAGGATAATTGAGGTCGTAGAGGGCTTTGGCTCTGCTCAGGAACTGCAACTAGCCTATCGGCGTCTAAGTTCCGATGCCCGAATCCGCATCACGCGCTCCGTCACGTCGTCGGCTACCCCGTTGGATGAAGATCACGGTGATCTCTGTCTTGGTGGTGGCCAACCTCGCCGTGCTCGCAATGGTCTGGGCCCTGCAGAAGGCGGACCGGATCCTGGCGACCGCCAACACCGACCCCGATGTCCAGGAGGTGCTGGACCGGCCCAGCGGGGACTCACTGACGTTCCTGATAGTTGGTTCCGATTCCCGGGAGGGTCTCGACGATCTCACCAATTTCGGAGCAGTCGGCGGGGCGAGAGGTGACGTCATCATGCTGGGTCGTGTTGACGGCGAGTCGTCCTCCCTGCAGCTCCTCAGCATCCCCCGCGATCTCTGGGTCGACATCCCCGGACATGGCCAGGACAGGATCAACGCCACCTATGCGTTTGGTGGCCCCAGGCTCTTGGTGGAGACGATCCGGGCGAACCTGGGTGTCGAGATAAACCACTACGTCGAGATCGACTTCGTCGGCTTCATAGCCGTGGTCGACCAACTCGGTGGAGTCGAGATCGCTTTCCCCTTCGCGGCCCGCGATTTGCAGTCGGGCCTCGATGTCGAGGCGGGCCCGCAGGTGCTCGATGGTGATATGGCCCTGGCCTACGCCCGATCACGTAAGTACCAAGAGTTTCGCAATGGAAGCTGGGTCAGCGTCAAAGCCAACGACATCGGAAGGACCGAGCGACAGCAGGAAGTCGTTGCAGCGATCTTGCGGAAGCTGGTCCAGCCCTCGTCTATAGCCGAGGCGGGGCAGATGGTCGAGACCTTCGGCCGAAATCTCACCATCGACTCCGGGCTGGCAACCGCGAATGCAGCCTCCCTGGCATGGGACTTCAGAGGTGTCCTCACGGGGCAGCTCGATGGCGCGACCCTTCCCGTTGTCGATCGCAGCATCGACGGAAAATCGGTCGTGGTCGCCGTCGAGCCCGACGCCAGCGAGATGATCGCCAATTTCAAACGTGGGGTGACGCTATCGGACCGACCTCCCAGGCTCCAGGTCCTCAACGGGAATGGTCTTGCCGGCGCCGCCGGGGCGGTGTCCCGCGAGCTCGAGGTGCTCGGGTTCCAGGTCATATCCATAGGCGACGCTGACGATCAAAGCTATCCACAAACTTTGGTCCTGGTCCGGCAGGGAAGCCCGGTGGGCACTGAGGTCGTCGAGGCCCTGGGGTACGGTGTGGTCCAGTTCGGTGACGTAGGCAACGAATACGATGCTGTCGTCATTGTCGGTCTTGACGCGTCCTAACGAGCTGTCAGACATAGGAGAGTTGATTGGTGAGGATCTCGGTCATCGGCGCGGGCTACGTGGGCCTGACCACAAGCGCCGGTCTTGCCTCGCTGGGGCACACTGTTCGTGTGGGGGAGATCGACTCCGATCGGGTCGCCAAGCTCCGGTCCGGCGCAGTTCCGATTTTCGAGGCCGGGCTGGAAGAGATGCTGTCCGAGGCGGCCTCGAGCGGCCTCGTCTCGTTTCACGACTCGAACCTGGATGCCATCGACGGGGCCGAGTTGATCTTCCTTTGCCTGCCTACTCCGGAAGGGGATGGCGGCAGAGCCGACCTGAGCTTCGTGGAGGGAGTCGTCGACGAGCTCGCCGCACCGGCGGGCGATGCAATCTTCGTGATCAAGTCGACCGTTCCACCCGGTACTGCTGCCGAGCTGCAGAAGCGAATCGCCGACCTCGGCGGCGCGGGACGGGTTGTGGCTCATCCCGAGTTCCTTCGAGAGGGGAGGGCAGTGGCAGACTTCCTCCATCCCGACCGGATAGTCGTAGGTGCCGTCGATCCCGAAGATGCCAGCACCGTCGCCTCGCTATACGACCCGATCGACACCGAATTCGTTCTCACCGATCCGACTTCGGCAGAGATGATCAAATACGCGTCTAACGCTTATCTGGCGACCCGGCTGACCATGGCGAACACGCTCGCCAACGTCTGTGAGGCGGTCGGGGCCGACATCCGCGACGTTTTGACCGGTGTCAAGCTCGACCATCGGATCGGGCCATACTTCCTCGAGCCTGGCCCAGGATATGGGGGGTCGTGCTTCCCCAAGGACACAGCGGCGTTGATTGGCGTGGCCGCTGATGCCGGATACGACTTTCAACTCCTCCGCGCCGTGATCGAGGCGGACGAAGAGCAGAGGCGGCGCATCGTCGACAAGGTCCGGGATGCTGCCGGTGGATCCTTGGAGTCCAAAGTGGTGGCGTTGTGGGGCCTCGCCTTCAAGGCCGGGACCGACGACGTCCGGGAGTCACCCGCGGTGAGGATCGGCAGGCTGATCCGAGACGCCGGGGCGAAGGTCGTTGTCTACGACCCGGAGGCTCGTTCCCCCGACTTCGAGACAGCGGAAAGCGCGCTGTCAGCGGTGTCTGGCGCTGACGTTCTCCTCATCGCCACCGAGTGGCCGGAATTCGCCGCCGTCGACCCGGCTGAAATCGCTCGTGTGATGAGGGGCACCGGGGTGGTCGATGCGAGGAACATCCTCGACCCGAGCCGGGTCCGCGAGGCGGGCCTCGACTATCTCGGGCTGGGACGCAGGCTTCCAGCTACCTGAACAGGTCCTCGTCCGGCGGACGCACCAGGTCTGAGGCACGTCCCTCTCCACGTGGGCCGTCGTAACCCCGTATCAGCGCAGCGGGGATCCCCGAGCTCTTCCCCATCACGAGATCGGCCGCTGCCGCCAGCTCATCGGCGACCGCTATCTCGGTGACCTCGAGCGGCCGCCCCGTCCAATCGGGCGTGCCTTTCAGGTCGAGGAGGGCGTCGATACCGGAAAGACCGATTGCC
Source organism: Acidimicrobiia bacterium (assembly GCA_033720975.1). Taxonomy (GTDB): domain Bacteria; phylum Actinomycetota; class Acidimicrobiia; order Spongiisociales; family ZC4RG35; genus JAWWBL01. The sequence goes on from JAWWBL010000025.1 coordinate 6,416, forward strand.
ACGTCAGTGAGGCCTCTGCGCCACGGCCTTCCGAAAGTGTCCGAGATGATCACTGCGACATCTGTCCCGAAGTTCGCGCGGATCTTGACCCTGATCGCATGTGCGCTTCGGTCAGGGTCGTTGGGCAACAGCACCATGGTCCCCGGCTCGGTGTTGGAGCGGTCTATCCCGGCGTTGGCGCATATGAACCCGTGCCGGGTCTCGGCGATGATCAGGTCGCCCCGGCGCCTGACGATTCCGACGGATTCGGCCTCCACGAGGGCTTTCTTGAAGTCTTCCTCGTCCCCTTCGATGCGCCTCACTGCGCCTTCGGCCTTAGAGACGATCTTGTGGGTGACAACCAGGACGTCTCCGTCTCGGGGACCCAGCGATTCCAGTGCGCCCATCAAGGCTGTGGCGACGTCGTCCCCGGGGCCCACCGTCCCAACACCCTCGAGCGGGTGGATGCTCAATGCCACAGGTCGACGACTTTTCGGGCCAGGTCAGCGGCCGGTCCCGCTTCTCTTATCAGTGTGTTCTCGGCTATCACCGTGACCGCATCGATGAGGTCACCGTCCGCCGCGTCGGAGTCATGAACCACTAGCACATCGACGAGGCTCTCATAGGCCGCGACCACTGCCTGGTTTCCGGTGCCCAAGCCCAAAGAGCTGAGGACGCGGTCCGCGGGGCCTTTCAGGGCCTTGCCACCCACGAGGGGGCTCACACAGACAACTCTGGGATGGGACTGCACCGCTTCCTCGACACCCGGAACGGCCAACACCGGCCATATGGACAGTGGTGGGTTCGAAGGACCGATCACAACGATGTCCGCCGCCCTCAGAGCCTCGATGACCTGTGGCGCCGGCGTCGATTCCTCAGCTCCCGAGAACCTCACTTGCTCCACCTCATCCCGGTGGCCTCTCGCGACGAAATACTCGCTGAAGCTCAGCCACCCGCCCTTGTCGACGAGAATCTCGGTCCGAACGGCGTCGTCGCTCACGGGAAGGATCTTGGCCTCGACCCCGAACGCTTCCGCAATCTCTGCGGTGGCCTCGGAAAGAGACGCCCCGGCTGCCATTCGCCCCGTTCGGTATATCTTCACGGCGAGGTCCTTGTCGCCGAGTCGGAACTCGTTGTCGATGTGGAAGCGTTTCAATTCGTCATTGAAGTTGAAGGTGTCGTCTGCCCTGCCCCAACCCATTGGACCTTCAATCTCAGCGATGGTGTAGACCACGGTGTCGAGGTCCGGTGAGACGTGAAGCCCATGAAGCAGTTGGTCATCGCCGACGTTGACGATCACCGCCAGGTCGACTTCGTCGAGGGCCGCAAAGCCGCGAGCCATCCGTGCCCCTCCCACGCCTCCGGACAGTTGTGTCACCTTCACGACGCACCTCCGGATTGCCGAGCATCGCGCCTGCGTTCACAATGTCCGCCCGGATGAGTGAAGCCGACACGGCATTGACCGAGCAATCGCCCGCTGTTCCTGATGAGAACGGTCACGGCGTCAAGGTCCTCCTGACAGATGTTGAGGGGGCCGATCTCGACGCGGCTGTCGCCGCTGTCCGGCGGCAAGTCTACGAGCCGGAGCCGGAGTTGGTTGTCGTGGGCGCCGGGCCCGAGGAGGTTCCCGATGGGGTCTCCGTCGATGCCGACCTGGAGAAGGCCATCGCCGGGGTGGGTTCCGACTTCGACTACCTGTGGATACTCCATGCTGATGCGCGTCCCCGACCCGATGCGTTGAAAGCGCTGGTGAGGGAGTTGAGTCGAAGTGATGCGTCGCTTGCGGGCTCGAAGCTCCTGGTGGCGGGGACAGAGAACGAGCTCGAATCGGTTGGAAGCGCCACCGATATCTTTGGTGAGCCCTACTCGGGACTCGAACCCGGCGAGATCGACCTTCAGCAATACGACGTCGTCCGCGAGGTGGCTTTCGTCCCGTCGGTGTCGATGCTGGTCCGCAGGGACCTCGCTCAGGGTCTCCGCGGCCTGGACCGGCTGCTTCCTCCGGTCGCCGCCGGTCTGGACTTCTCCCAACGAGCACGTCTAGCCGGCGGTCGTGTGATAACCGTTCCGTCGTCTGAGGTCTATCACCAGGGACGTTGTGTGGTGTCAACCGCCGACTGGCGGGAGCGGGCGGGCCGGCTCAGGTCCATGGTCACCGCGTACAGCCCGCTCACGCTCATGTGGGTGATCCCGTACGACTTCATGGTCTCAGTTGCTGATTCTTTGGCCAACTTGCTTCTCTTGCGATGGCGACCCGCTGCGTCGTATGCCAGGTCCTGGCTGTGGAACTTGTTCCATCTCCCCTCCACTCTCAGGCAGAGGCGTCGATTCAGACCGGTTCGATCGGCAGGCGATGAGGAGTTGTTCCGCTTCCAGGCGCGGGGCTCTGTGAGGCTACGCGAGACGGGGTCTGAGCTGACAGGGCGACTCCTCTCTGTGTTCGACGACGATCAAGCACTGGCCAGAGGAACTCGTCGTCTGCGTTCGTCTCCCGGTATCTGGGGTGCGATGGCAGCCGGGGCCCTCGTGGTGTTTGGCGCTCGCTCGATCATCTTCACCGGCATGCCCAACACCGGTTTCAGCTTCCCGCTGGAGCCTCCGACCATTGCGTTGGAGCGGTGGGCCGGGGGCTGGAACGATTCGGGGCTTGGGTCGGCGACTGCGGTCCATCCCGCGGTCGGCCTCGCCGCCGTGGTGTCTTGGCTGATGTTCGGCGCCGAGGGTGCCACACGGGCCCTGGCGACCGTTGGCGCAGGGCTCTCGGCTGTCGTCGGAGTGGGAAGGCTTGCCGGGAGAATGGGCCTCAGGGGTCCGGGCCGATATCTGGCCGGATTGGTTTTGGTCGCAGGTCCGGGGTCGGCGGCGTTGACCGGAGTTGGGTCATGGACGGGCCTGCTGGCCGCCGGCATCCTTCCGTGGACCGTGCGCGCCTCGTTCCGTAGGGCTTCGGTTGGATCGTCGACCGCCATCGGGTGGGCGCTCATCACCGCCATTCCGCTCGCGGCCCTCTCACCTCCCCTGCTGGTCGTTCCGCTTCTGACGGTCCTGCTGTGGAGGGCCCTCGGGGGATCAGAGTCGAGCCTCGTCCTCGCCTCTGCATCCCTCGGCGCGGTGGTGGTGGCCGTCCCATTCTTGGTGGGCGATCCGGGATGGGTGCTCTACCCAAGTCGAAGCTTGGGGCTGACTCCTCACGGGCTCTGGTTTGCCCTCGTTGCCACCGGGGCCGCCGCCGTGTGGTTCGTTGACCACCGCGCTCGCATGGTCGGAATCGCAGGCGCCCTCTTGGCCGTTGCCGGTATGACTCTTGCGCAGCTCGTCCCCATGGGTCCGGGCCTCGAAGAGGGGGTCCTTGTGATGGCGTCGTTCGGGGCTTCCCTTGTCGTGGCCGGCGCGGCGAATGTGATCACGCGCGACATCAAGAAACTCGTCGCAGTGGTGGCAGCCGCGGGAATCGTCCTGGTCTCAATCGGCGCCGTTGGCAACGGACGACTCGGTTTGCCCTCCGGGGACCTCGAGTCGCGTCTTTCCTTCGCGTCGACGTTGGCGGAGGAAGGGGGCCCGGGACGGATCCTCCTGGCATCGACCGACAGGCTCGACATCCCTGGCGAGGCCCGGGCAGGCCCCGGCTTTTGGTATCGGGTCGTGGACGGATCGGGCGTGACCCAAGACGAGGTGTGGCTTCCGCCGCCAACTGACGCGGATCGCTCTCTTCGGTCTGCTCTCGATGAGGTCGTAAGCGGCTCGCTGCGACCTGGTGCCCTGCTCTCTGAGTTCTCGATTCGTTGGGTTGTGCTCCTCGGGGCGACGTTTGCGCTCGATGACGCACTCGATGTCCAACTCGACCTGATTCCCACCCCGCTCGACCCCTCGGCGAGAGTCTTCGACAACCCGCTGGCCCTGCCGGTGGCCTACACCGATTCGGGCCCGTGGGCTCATGTGGGCACCGGCTTTTCCGGGGATGCTGAGGACGCTCGGCTCAACATCGCGGTGAGTCATCACGCCGGATGGTCCCCCGACTCAGCCGCTGACTCCTGGGCGACGACGGTGTCCGCCGACCAGGGAGTGGCCTGGTTTCGAGCCCAACCGCTCGGGCTTTGGGCTGCCGTCGCTTCTGTTCTCGTGTTGGGCACAGGTCTGTTGATGATCGCTCTCGGGAGGCGATCACCGTGAGGCAAGGACGTCTCCTCGGTGCGCTTGGAGCCGTCTTCGTTCTGTCTGCGGTTGGTGCCTTCTTCCCGGCTCGCCAACCGTCAATGCCCGAGCCTTCGCTGGCGCACGAGGGGTCCAATGCGGCGGTTTGCTCCATTGAGCAGGGCAGTGGGAGGAACACGGTGGTTCCCGTGGCGTCTCTCGTCGACGGACCGGCGAGGCTCGAGGTGTTTGCCGGAGGGAGCGCGGCCGGGTCCGCTGATGCCACGGTCGGCGCGGGGGCCGCGTCTTTTGCGGTGAGCGATGTGGCCGCCGTGGGGCTGGCTGGCGCTCTAGGGGAGCTTCCCGCAGCCGACGCCGCGGCCTCAGCAGCGCTGTTTGGCGAAGGGCTCCTTGCCCTGGAGGCCTGTGTGGCCTCGCCGTCCACCCAGGTCATGGTTGCCGGGGGGTCGACGACGAGCGAACAAGGCTTCCTCCTCCACCTCATGAACCCTTACGCGGCGGATGCCAGAGTCGAGCTCACGGTCACATCCGAGTCCGGTCTCGAGTCGAATGATCGTTTTGAGTCCTTGAGCGTGCCGAGCGGGGATTCGGTGACGCTCGACATGGCGCGCCTGATCCCGGGACGCGAGGTCATTGTTGTCACGGTGGACGCTGCCGTCGGCAACGTCGTCGTAGCAGGAAGACAGCAGTCGGGCACCGACAGCGCACTGTGGACGGGCGCCGTCCCGGGACAAGACTGGTTCATCCCGGTCCCGGCCGCAGTCCGAGATGGGCGGCTCCTCCTCGTCTCACCGATCAACGCCCCAGTCGAGTTCCAACTCGACCTCTATTCCGAGGAGGGGTTTGAGGAGAACTACTTGACTGGCACGGTGCCCGCTCGCGGTCAAACCTGGGTCGAGTTGGCGGACGCCCCCGGGGAACGGGTGGCATTCAGGGTTCTCTCCGCTGCTCCGATGGTTGCCACCCTCGTCTCGTCCGATGAAGACGGTGTGGCGGTAACCAACGGCGTCCCCATCGCCTCTTCTCAGTGGCTGTTCGCAGGGCTTGGTTCTCTTGCCGGGGCGGCCGAGAATCTGGTGTTCCTCAATCCTGGGTTGGAAACGGCGACGGTCCGGCTCGATGGGCTGGGCGAGTCCTCGCCGATGGCAGGGTTCGAGCTCGAGCCCGATTCGGTGGCTGAAATCGGCATCGAGGCAGCCGAAGGCTATTTGATAAGCGCCACCGGGGAGATCGTCGTGGTCTGGATTGCCTGGGGGGAGGGATCCATCGCTCTCGCCGGCGGCACGCCCGTCGGGGAATGACCGTGCCAATGGGATCGGTCCTTGAATGAGGTTTTCGCGACTTCTAGCGTTTCCCGAATGACGGTCAGCTGCACCAGGTGCGGGTCCCCCGCGTCGACGATGATGACATTCGCCTACCCCGACAGCGTCGTATGGCTAGACGACCTGGTCGAGACTGCCGTCGGGCACGGTTACTCGCTGTGCGCCGACCACGCTGACCGGATGACACCGCCTCTGGGGTGGACGCTCACCGATCGCCGCACGGTCACGCGGCTCTTCGCTCCCGTAAACGTCGCCTGATGGCGCTCGACCGCGACCTGCTCGACGCGGTCAGGGACCTGGACGATCATGATTTGCGCAGGCTCCAGATCCTCACCCGCGCCCAGCTCGAGAGGTCCGGGGCCATACGTCCAGGAGACGATCCTTCAGTGAGCCTCCGGCAACAGCATGTCCGATGCGGCAAGCGCGACTGCTCCAAGTGCCCTCATGGCCCTTATTGGTACGCATACTGGACCGAAGACGGCCGGCGTCGAAGCAAATACGTCGGCCGGCTCCTCGGCGAGGAATCGTTGGGTTAACGGCCATTCCCGACTTAGCATGACCGAGCCCACCTACCAAGATCCGAGATAATGGACTGCCCACGCTGTGAACAAACCGATGTCCTCGAGATAGAGCACATCCTCCCCGAGTCTGTGGAAGTCAGATTCTTCTTCTGCCACAACTGCGAGGAGAAGTGGTGGAATCGCGACGGCGCCGACATAGACGTCTCCCAAGTTCTCGAGCTGGTCAGACAGTCCAAGCCGTGACCACCCTTCGGGGGGTCACAACCAGGTATCCGGTTCTCCCCATCCTCCTGGTCGCCGCTACGTCGGCCGTGATCGTCACGGTGATGCAGCCGTGGTTGATCTTGACGGCCAACACCCCAACGGGTGGAGACACCGGCGCCCACGTCCTGGTCCCGACACTCCTTCGAGACACCCTCCTCCCCGAAGGACGAATCATTGGTTGGTCAAACGCATGGTTCGCAGGCTTCCCGGTTCTCTACTTCTACTTCCCGCTGCCATCACTGGTCATCGTCGCCCTCGACGTCCTCCTCCCTTATGGGGTGGCGTTCAAGATCGTCACGGCTGCCGGCCTGGCCGCGCTCCCACCCGCGATCTACTTCCACGCCCGGTCGATGCTCATGAGCAGGACGGTTGCCACTGTCGCAGCCGGTGCAGGTGCGGTGTTCGCCTTCATGGAGAGCTTCACCATCTACGGAGGGAACATCGCCTCGACGCTCGCCGGGGAATTCTCCTATTCGTGGTCCTTCGCCATATCTCTCGTCTATTTGGGTCTGCTGATCAAGGCCGTGCGGGAGGACAAGAGGTTCGTCAAGTGGGCGGCGCTGGCCATGGCGATCATGGCCCTCACCCACATTCTCACGACTCTCGTTGCCATCTTTGCTTCGCTCTTCATCCTCGCTTGGCGAAAGGGTTTTTGGCGGACCGTCGCGGTCTGGGTTTGGGCGTTCTCCATCGCCGCGATCTGGGCGATTCCGCTGCTCGCCCGAATTGGGCTCTCCACGGACATGGCCTGGATCCCGTTGCACCGGTGGGAGGAGATCTTCCCGGTGGAAGTGTGGATACTCCTCCCGGTTGCGATCGTTGGCGGGATTTGGGCCTTTCGAAAGTCGACCAGGGCTGCGCCGCTCATCGCTGCCACGATCGTTCCCCTCATCTACTACCCGCTTCCCAACTTCCTGACCGAGCAACTTCCGGCGATCTTCGGTGACGAGAAGTGGAAGCTCTACAACGGGCGCTTGTTGCCTTACTGGTACTTCGGAGTCGCCTTCTTTGCGGCGGTCGCGATTGGAGCCGGGGTTCAGTGGCTGTCCCGGCGCCTACCCGAGCACTCCAGCAAGCATGCAGTGACGTCGGTGTTCGTGGGGATGTTCTCCTTGGCCACCTGGTGGGTTTGGCGGCAGACAGGGGTCTTCCCTTCGTGGGCCTGGGGGCTGATCGCCGCTGTCGGGATTGTGGTACTGCTCACCTGGGCGTTTGTGGGCTACCGGGTCGAGACCCGGAGTTTCCTTGTCGGCACGGTCATGGCCTTGGTGGTGTTGGGCGCGGCGGCCGGGGTTTCCTTCGTTGCTGGCTGGTCCATGTGGAACTACGAGGGTTACGAGTCCAAGGCCAACTGGCCCGAGTATTCGGCATTCATGCAGACCATGGACACCCTGCCCGACGGGCGTGTCATGTGGGAGCACAACAACGAGCTCAACCGATATGGGACTCCAATGTCTCTCATGCTCATCCCTTATTGGACTGAAGGCTCGCACACGTCGATGGAGGGTGTCTTCTTCGAGTCGTCTCTCACCATGCCCTTCCATTTCATCAACCAGTCCGAGATGTCCTACCGGGGGTCCCGGCCTGTCTCCGGCCTGAACTACGGAGCCGCTCTCGACATGGAGCGGGGTATCAAACACCTTCAGCTCTATGGGATCGACTACTACGTGTCATGGACGCCGGAAGCGACCGAGGTAGCGGAAACCATGGCTGAACTTACGCCCGTGGCGGTGTCTGGCCCGTTTCACGTGTATCGCCTTCCCGAGACCGATTTGGTGGAGACCGCTACGCACCTGCCTGCGGTGTACGAGGAAGGCTCAGGCGGCTTGTTGGGGGGCCTATTCGGCGGAGGTGAGAGTTTGGACGCCGAGGGCGAGCCGATGCCGAGTTTCAACGATTTGGCCCTCGACTGGTATGACGACATTGGCGAGACGCACCGCTGGGTCGTTGCCGGCGGTCCGCCAGACTGGCCTCGAATCGAAGACCTCGCACAGCGTCCCGACGTTCCGCTGGAAGTTCCGCCGGACGCGGTGACCGACATAGTCGTCGAGGATCATCGAATCTCGTTCACCACCCAGGCGGTCGGAGTGCCCCATGTTGTCAAGGTGTCTTACTTCCCCAATTGGGTGGCCGACGGAGCCGATGGCCCGTGGCGAGCCACACCCTCTCTGATGGTCGTCGTGCCGACTCAGGAAGATGTGGTCATCGAGTTCCGGGACACATGGGCCGAGACGCTCGGAAAGCTCCTCACCGCCGCCGGTTTCGCGGTGCTGGTGGTGGCTGCGGCTCGTTCCCGTCTTTCCCGCTCAGATCCGGCCGGCAAGCGCTCGCAGCCAGACGCGGACGGTGTCGCGCCCCATCTCCCAAAGAGTGCGGGCTGAGACCCCCCGGCTCGAAGCGCCCTCCGCTAGCACGACTGGAGCTCCGATGATGTCGAAGCCGGCTCTCCGCAGCGCCACGACGAGCTCGAGGTCGAAGGCGTAGCGCTCCACGGACAACTTCGGCAGCACCGACTCCAGCGCCTCGCGGGTGAACAGCTTGAGCCCGGTTTGGGTTTCCTCGACGGGGAGTCGGAACAAGACTCGTATCGCACCCGAGAAGGCCTTACTCAATACCCGCCGGTAACCGGGGTAATGACCGGGTTCCATGGCGGCCTGCTTGAGCCCAACGAGGACGTCAGCTCCCGAGTCGCGGAACTGGTCCAGCAGGTCCGGCAATTGCTCGGGGGGAAGGTCCAGATCGGCGTCCAGGAAGGCAACTGTCGGCATTGTCGACGCCTCGAATGCGGTCGTGAGAGCCGCACCTTTTCCCCGGTTGTGCTCGTGATGAATCACCTGTGCGTGTCCGGTTCGCTCCGCGGCGGCCTTTGCCTCGGCAAGCGTCCCATCCTCCGATCCGTCGTCACAGACGACTATCTCGATTTCTCCGAGGGCGCCTGCAAGCCCGGCGACACGCTCGATCGAGGAGGCGATCACCGCTTCGAGGTTGTAAGCGGGCAGGAGGATGCTGAGGCCGCCGGGAGCGGCTGGGCGGTCGATCACGGCGGGCGAGTGTAGGGCTGGCTCCTCCTACATTTACACTTCCGCTGATGAACCCGAGTGCGGTCTTCAAGGCTTACGACATCAGGGGCCGCACCGATAACGGCGACCTCGATGAGGCGATTTATGAGCGAGTGGGTGCGGCCTTGGTGCAGATGCTCGGGGCCGGTTCGGTCGCGGTCGGCAGGGATTGCCGGGAGACCTCACCTACGTTCTTCGATGCGCTTGCGCTGGGAGTGACCGGCGCCGGGGCCGACGTGGTCGACCTGGGGATGGTTCCCACAGATGCCGTCTACTACTACTCGGGCGCTCATGAGATGCCAGGGGCAATGATCACTGCTTCTCACAACCCTCCTGAGTACAACGGGCTCAAGCTGTGCCGTGCCGGGGCCGCTCCCATCGGCTCCGACACGGGTCTCAACGAGATACGCGCTGCCGTCGCCGGGACTCCCCACAAGTCCGGCAAAGCTGGAAGTGTCAGCCAGGTGGACGTGGTCACCGACTACGTCGACCATTTGTTCTCGATTGTCCCCGCGGACTCGATAGGTGCCCTGGCGGTGGCCGTCGATGGTGGGAACGGAATGGCCGGGGTGGCCCTGGAAGACGTTTTCGAGAGGACCGAGGCCTCGATGGACGGGCTCTATCTGGAGCCTGACGGGTCCTTCCCCAACCATCCCCCTGACCCGCTCGTCCCGGAAAACCTCGAGGACCTCGTCGCGCTGGTCGAGGAGGGCGAGTACGACCTGGGAGTCGCATTCGACGGCGACGCCGACCGGGCCTTCTTCCTCGACGGTGAAGGGCAGCCGCTCAGTGGAAGCACGGTCACGGCGCTGATCGCGAGGCGCATACTCGAAGACGAGGAAGGTGCTTCGATCGTCCACAACCTGATCACGTCGAAAGCAGTCCCCGAGATCGTTCGAGAAGGAGGGGGTCGGCCGGTCCGAACCAAGGTCGGTCACAGTTTCATCAAGCAGGTGATGGCCGAGTCGGGTGCCATTTTCGGAGGGGAGCACAGCGGCCACTACTACTTCCGCAGTAATTTCCGCGCCGACTCCGGGATGCTGGCCATGCTCTACCTGTTGAGGATCCTCACCGAGTCAGGCCAGACGCTGGCCGAGCTGCGGACGTCGGTGGAGCGCTACCGATCATCGGGCGAGATCAACTTCCGCATCTACGACACGGGCCGCGCGCTGCGAGCTGTGGAGGATGCGTCTTACAACGCCTCTATAGACCGTCTCGATGGCCTCACGGTCGACTATGGGGAGGAGTGGTTCAACCTGCGCCCTTCGAACACCGAGCCGCTGCTCCGTCTGAACGTCGAAGCCGAGACCGAAGAGCGTGTGGATGCAATAGTGAATCGGGTGAAGTCAATCCTGGAGAGCGAGACTTGAGCCTCATCGACCCCACCCTCGCGGAAATCCTGGTCTGCCCGGTCGACAAGTCGGACCTCATCGAGGATCTCGAGGCGGAGCGCATCGAATGCACGCGGTGCCATCGCCGCTACCCGGTGAGGAGCGGGATACCGATCATGCTGGTGGAAGAGGCTGAAGGAGGGCCCCGTGAGTGACATGCTGGCCCAGATCCGGAGCCTTGGTGATCAGCTGGAATGGGCTGCTGCTCTGGACGCACCCGGCATCGGCACCTACTCGGAGGTTTTGTGCGTGGGCATGGGCGGCTCCGGCATTGCCGGGGATTACGCGGCCGCGCTGGCCGTGCCCTTCGGGACCAGGCTCACCGTTCACAAGGCGTATGGGCCACTGCCGCCTTGGGCCGTGAGGGTGCGTCCTTTCGTGATCGCCTCCTCGTACTCTGGCAACACCGAGGAGACCCTCGACTTCGTGCTGGCAGCTCAAGAGCACGGCCTGCCGATAGCCACCGTCACCACGGGTGGCCGTCTCGGCGAGCTCACGGAACGGTATCGGTGGCCGACGATCCAGGTCCCAGGCGGCATGCAGCCGCGCGCCGCCATTGGCTACATGTTTGGGGCCGTCATCCGTCTACTCGAAGGCGCTCATGCCATCGACGACCAGAGACTCTCTTTCGTCGAGGCCATCTCACTCGCACGTCAGTCGGTCGCCGAGGACGGGCCCCGGTGGTCCCAGGCAGAAGATATCGCCGAGGGTCTCAAGGATCGCATCTCGATCATTTACGGAGGCGGGCCCGTCAGCAGTGCGGTGGCCCAGAGGTGGAAGACCCAAATCAACGAGAACTCGAAGATGCCGGCCTGGTGGTCCGTCCTACCGGAGCTCGACCACAACGAAGTGGCAGGGTGGGAGGCCATGCCCGAGAAGACCAAAGAGAGTCTCGCCATCGTCGGTCTCACCGACCGCGACGACCACGATCGCATCGGCCCTCGACTTGCTCACACCGCGGCCCTGACCGAAGATGCAGTCCCCTGGGTGGCGAGGGTTCAGTCCACCGGAACTTCAGTTCTGGCCCGGCTGGTCTCGCTCACCGTTACCGGAGACCTGGTCTCCTGGATGCTTGCGGGGAAAGCCGGTGTCGATCCGGTGCCCGTCGTGAGGATCGAAAGACTCAAGAAGCTTCTCAGCGAGGACTGAAAACATGAACTACGACATTGCCAAACCCGAACTCGCGCCCGAAGGCGCCCGCCGAGTGGAATGGGCCGGGCGTCGCATGCCCGTGTTGCGCACCGTGCGTGAGCGTTTCCTTGCTGAGCGGCCCCTCGATGGCCATGTCGTGGCGGCATGCCTCCATGTCACAGCCGAGACGGCAAACCTGATGCTGGCCCTTCGAGACGGTGGTGCTGAGCCCATTCTTTGCGCGTCGAATCCTCTTTCAACGCAGGACGACGTGGCCGCAGCCCTGGTGGCCGAGGGGATCCCGGTGTTCGCGATTCGAGGAGAGGACTCCGACACCTACTACAAGCACATCAACGCGGTGCTCGACCACGCACCAGCGGTGACGATGGATGACGGGGCCGACCTGGCCACGGTGCTCCACACCGACCGACGTGACATCGAGGTGATCGGCTCGACTGAGGAGACCACCACCGGCGTCATCCGGCTCAAGGCCATGGCTGCCGATGGGACCCTTCGGGTGCCGGTGGTAGCGGTGAACGACTCAGCCACCAAGCACCTGTTCGACAACCACTACGGGACGGGCCAGTCCACGCTCGACGGGATCATCCGTGCGACCAACATCCTCCTGGCCGGCCAGAACGTGGTCGTCATTGGATACGGCGATTGTGGCCGGGGTGTGGCGAACCGCGCCGACGGGCTGGGCGCCCACGTGATCGTGGTGGAGGTCGACCCGGTCAGGGCATTGTCGGCTGCGATGGACGGATACCGGGTCCTGAAGGTCGCCGACGCGGCGGAGATCGGCGACATATTCATCACGGTCACCGGCAACAAGCACGTCCTCCGGCCGGAGCACTTCGAGGTGATGAAGGACGGTGCGCTGTTGGCCAACTCAGGTCACTTCGACATCGAGATCGACCTTGCCTCACTGCGGCGGGAGGCCGAGTCGCGGAGGGAGATCAGGAACAACCTCGAGGAGTTCACCATGTCCGACGGGCGAAGGATCCTGGTGGCGGCGGAGGGGCGTTTGGTCAACCTCGGCGCCGCCGAGGGCCATCCTGCCGACGTCATGGACATGTCGTTCTCCAACCAGGCTTTGGCCGCGGAGTACCTGGTGGTCAACCGGGACACCCTGGAGCCCAAGATCTACACCCTCCCGGCAGAGATCGACGATCAGGTGGCCGCGATCAAGCTCGAGCACCTCGGCGGCGGCCTCGACACCCTCACGCCCGACCAAATCACCTACCTGTCCGGGTGGCAAGAGGGCACCACCTAACGCAAACCTCAGGTAGTACACGCCCTATAGGGGCGGAAACCGTCTCAAGAATGCACGGCGACCCGTGGCTGGCACCGTCTTGTCCCAGGGTCCGGGTATGCACTGGGCCATGGTTTGTCAAGTTTGTCATCAAGTTGCGCCGGACCCCGTTTGCCGCCAATGCCGAGACCGGCTACGGCCATCCCCGGATCGCCTCCTCCCCGGCGGGCTGAGGTTGATCGGCGCATTCGAGCATGAGGGGCCGGCCCGAGCCCTGATGCACCATTTCAAGTACCGGGGAGTGACCACCTACGCAGACATGATCGCCGCCAAGCTCCGCAGACGTCTGCCCAATCTTCCTGTGGTGCCCGTTCCACGAGTGTGGAGCCGCAAGGTCAAGTACGGCGTAGACCCTGCGGCGCTGATCGCTTCCCGGTTGGGACTGCCCGTGCTCCGCCTGTTATCGCCGCCGTTGCACTCGAAGCGACGCGCCGGCGGAGACCACGCACTGTCGGCACCGTCGTTCCGAATCCGGGGTGGCTGCCACGGAGAGGTAGTCGTGCTTGATGACGTAGTCACCTCGGGAGCCACGATCCGGGCGGCTGTCGAAGCGCTAGGACGGGAGAAGGTGAGGCTGGCGGCGACGGGCAATGTCGCTCTTCGCGGTCACAGCAGCTCCAGCGC
>JAWWBL010000026.1:0-19615 GCA_033720975.1 Acidimicrobiia bacterium
GGCCCCAGGCGGCCGCTTCTAAGAGCCATTCTCGCCAGGATGATCCCGAGGACGAAAAACATGGGAAGCACCAGGATCGCAGAAGCGAGGAGAGGTGGGGTGAGAGTCACGATGTGGACGAGTGAGAACACTGCTGCCGAGATCAGGATCACGTACCTGTCGCCTCGGTGTCGCAGCGCGGCGATGAGAACACCCCGATAGGCCAACTCCTCGACCACCGGTCCGACCAGGACCACGATGGCAGCGATGCTGGCGCGTACGAAGAAGGCCGTGTCCTGGTTGAGGATCTCCGCGGGTAACTGTTGCACAGAGTCGCCCTCGGGTATGAGTACCTCGGCGAGTGGCGCCAACAGGATCGCCATTCCAAGTTGGAGGCCGGCGCCGAGTACCAGGTAGGGAAGATCTCGAAACTGGAGGATGAATCCAAGATCTGGGTCGTCTTTGCTCCGACGGAGGGCCCACAAGGCGATCAGCTGAAACCCCAGAGCTCCGGCCACGCCGAGGATCAAAGACCAGTCGGAGGATATGAGCAGTCCGGCCACCCCGGCTATCGCTCCGCCAACGATTCCCGAGAGCCAGATGATGACGAAGTCCCTGACTGACCACGACTTGCTCACCCACGGAGCCTAGATCTGGCACAGGTCTCGCCACTGTTACTCTGCGGCAAAGCGCTGGAGGATCACGGTTCAGATGGAAATCGACATTGGCATCGGCAAGTCCGGCCGACAGGCGTTCGGATTCGACGACATAGCGATCGTCCCGTCCCGCAGGACCAGGGATCCCGACGACGTTGACATTTCCTGGCAGTTAGACGCTTTCAAGTTCGAGCTTCCGATGATGGGCTCAGCGATGGATTCGGCGATCAGCCCCGAGACCGCTGTAGCCATCGGAAAACTGGGTGGCCTCGCCGTCCTCAACCTGGAAGGCCTTTGGACCCGCTACGAAGACCCACTTGCCTATTTCGAGGAGATCGCCGAACTGCCTGACGAGAAGGCGACGCGGCGGATGCAGGAGATCTACTTGGAGCCCGTGAAACCCGATCTGATCGGTCAGCGTGTGGAGCAGATCAAGAGCTCGGGAGTCGTGACAGCAGCGAGTCTCACTCCGCAGCGAGTTGAGGCGTGGGCCGGTCAGGCACTCGAATCCGGTCTCGACATCCTGGTGATCCAGGGGACGGTGGTCTCCGCCGAGCACGTCTCCAGCCGCGAGGAGCCGCTGGACCTCAAGGAGTACATATCAAGTTGCGAGGTGCCGGTGATCGTCGGTGGGGTCGCGTCCTATTCGACTGCCCTCCACCTGATGAGGACCGGCGCGGTCGGGGTGCTCGTCGGCGTAGGGCCGGGCGCGGCCTGCACGACGCGCGGGGTCCTCGGAATCGGCGTGCCTCAGGCGACCGCCATCGCCGATGCCGCCGGTGCCCGGATCCGTTACCTCGACGAGACCGGCCGGTACGTCCATGTAATTGCCGATGGCGGGATGAGGACCGGTGGCGACGTCGCAAAGGCCATCGCCTGTGGCGCCGACGCCGTCATGATCGGATCGCCTCTCGCCTCCGCTACCGAGGCGCCTGGACGGGGCACCCACTGGGGCATGGCCACTTTCCATCCCACCCTGCCCAGAGGCGCGAGGGTCAAAGTCGGAGACCGAGGGACCCTTCAGGAGATCCTGGTGGGGCCCGCACACGAGAACGACGGACGCCGCAACCTATTTGGCGCCTTGCGGGTGTCGATGGCGACGACCGGCTATTCCAATCTCAAGGAGTTTCAGAAGGCCGAGGTCATGATCGCGCCCGCGCTGCAGACCGAGGGGAAGTCACTGCAACGGTCGCAACGAGTCGGGATGGGATGAGTAGGGGCGACTCGGAGCCGACCGTGCTGGTCGTCGACTTCGGCGCCCAGTACGCACAACTGATTGCGCGTCGGGTCCGCGAGGCTCATGTCAGGTCCGAGATCGTCAGCAGGTCGATCACGGCCGACGAGATTCGAGCCCGGCGGCCTCTCGGCCTCATTCTGAGCGGAGGCCCGGCGTCTGTCTACTCCGAGGACGCTTACCGTATGGATCCGGAGATTCTCGATCTGGGTGTGCCGGTTCTGGGCATCTGCTACGGGCATCAGCTCCTCGCTGACATGGTGGGCGGAGAGGTGGCAAACACCGGTGAGGCCGAGTACGGCAGCGCCACGATGGAGATCGAGTCCGATTCCATCCTGCTGCGTGAGATGGCCACCCATCAACAGGTATGGATGTCACATAGAGATCAGGTGACCAGGGCACCCGATGGGTTTGTGTCGGTTGCCTCCACTCCGGGGGCGGCAGTCGCCGCGATGGAGGCACCAGATAAAGGGCTCTACGGTGTTCAGTTCCACCCTGAGGTCGCCCACACTCCCCGAGGCCACGAGATCCTCAAACGGTTCCTGTACGACGTCTGCGGCGCCAGCCCGACTTGGACCTCTCATTCGATCATCGAGTCGCAGGTGGCGGCGATACGAAACCAAGTGGGTGATGGAACCGTCATCTGCGGGCTCTCGGGTGGGGTCGATTCCGCGGTGGCTGCTGCGATCGTGCATGAGGCAGTCGGCGACCAGCTGACCTGCATCTTCGTCGACCATGGCCTGCTCCGGGCTGGTGAGGCGGAGCAGGTGGAAGAGACCTTCAGCTCGAACTTCGACGTAGACCTGATCCACATGAAGGCCGAAGACCGGTTCCTCGAGCTCTTGGCTGGAGTCACCGACCCCGAGGAGAAGCGCAAGATCATCGGGGAGACGTTCATCCGCGTATTCGAAGAGGCGGCCACAGCCGTAGGAGATGCCCGGTTCCTGGTGCAAGGGACCCTCTATCCCGACGTGATCGAATCGGGCTCGGGTGCGGCGGCGACGATCAAGACGCACCACAACGTTGGCGGGTTGCCCGAGGATATGGCACTGGAGCTGGTCGAGCCGCTGCGCGACCTGTTCAAGGACGAGGTGCGCGCCGTGGGGGAGGAGCTAGGGCTGCCTGAGGACATCGTTTGGAGACAGCCTTTCCCCGGCCCCGGTCTAGCAGTCCGCATCATCGGGGAGGTGACCCGTGATCGGTTGGAGACGCTGCGCGCCGCCGACACAATCATCCTCGAAGAGATCCGGAAGGCCGGGCTCTACCGCGACATATGGCAGGCTTTTGGGGTGTTGCCCGCAGTGAGGACCGTTGGGGTGCAGGGTGACGGCAGGACCTACGCCTATCCATTGATCATCCGCGCTGTGACGTCCGACGATGCGATGACAGCCGATTGGGCAAGGCTGCCCCATGAGCTGCTCGAGCGGATGTCGTCGAGAATCCTCAACCATGTGCCCGGGATCAACCGGGTGGCGTATGACATCTCCTCCAAACCACCGGCCACTATCGAGTGGGAGTGAGCTAGAGCCCATCGGTTCGTTCAGCGGGGCCATTCCCCTGCCGATAGAGGCAGAAGAAACCCGGAAAGGCTTCGTTGGACCTCGATTCGCCTGAACTGATGCGCATTTTTCGCGCGGAGCTCACCGAGCGCTCACAGCGCTTGGTGGCCGGTGCGCGCGCTCTCGCAGAACGACGTCTCGAGCGGAATAGGGTCGAGGACCTCATCCGTGACGCGCATACCATCAAAGGCTCCGCGGGTCTGGTGGGCCTCACGGTGCTCAAGGAGGCCGGCGCGTCGCTCGAGTCCGCCTGGAGACGCATCTCCGAAGGTGCCACACCGGCGCGTGAGGCGATAGTCGCCATGGAGGCGATATCCGGACGGCTTCTGACTGCACTCGACACCGATGACCACAGCGAGCTCGTGCAGTTGATCGAGCGGCTCTACGCGGCGGAGTCCGAGGCCACTCCGGGTGAGGTGGTTTCACTTCGCCATCCCGACTACGGCAGCCTCGATGGTCTCCTCGCCTCGGTCTCGGACTCTCTCCTTGGTGGAGCCACCAGGGTCGATACCGGGGACCTGTACCGGATGATCAACCGCATCGTCGAGGTCTCGCTCGACGCCGACGCCCTTGCAGACCTTTCACTGGTGACCATCGAGGGTGCCGACCCCAGCGTGTTCCGGAAGACGTGGCGAACCCACTTGGAGCGTCTGGCGGCTTCGATTGGCGACATTCAGGATCAGGCGGTGTCGCTGGCCAACGTCCCGTTCTTCGATGCCATCTCCACATATCCCCAGTTCGTTCGATACCTGGGCCGCAGGCTGGGAAAGGACGTTCGCGTGGAGATCGTGGGGGAGGATGTCGATCTCGACCGGCAGATAATCGACCTGGTCCGAGAGCCTCTTCGCCAACTCCTGGTCAATGCGGTCGACCACGGCATCGAGTATCCCGCGGATCGGGTGGCTGCGGGCAAAGCGGAGACCGGTGTGGTGCAGGTCGCGGCCCAGGTAGTCGAGGACAAGGTGGAGATGTCAGTGACCGATGACGGTGCGGGCATCGACTGGGACCGGGTGGCCGCGTTGGCGCAAGAAAGCGGTCTTTCGATCGCAGGCCGGGACCTCACACCACTCGTCATCGAGCGTGGGTTCACGACCGCCGGCACCGTGACCGATTTCTCCGGGACGGGAGATGGTCTCACTCAGGTTCTGGAAGCCGTCGAACAGGTGAGTGGCGGGATGCGCATCGAGTCGACAACCGGTAGAGGGACCAGAGTGACTCTCACCTTGCCGCTGTCGATGGTGCTCCAGAACGTTGTCATCGTCGCCATCGACGACCAGTTCTGGGGGCTGCCCGAGGCTGCGGTCGAGGCGGCAATGCCTCTCTCGAGAGCAGAGATCGAAACGACGGCATCGGGTCGAGAACTCCGAATTCAGAGTGGGGCCATTCCCTGTGTCTCACTCTCGACAGCGGTCGGGCTTTCCGAGGCCGAAGACGAGTCGGAGCTGCTGATCGTCAGCACCCGGTCCGGGCCCGTCGCCGTGACGGTGAGCGAGATAGTCGACCGCCGTCGGGTTGCAGTGAAGAACCTCGGGCCGATTCTCGAGGGTGCGGGCCACGTCACCGGCGCCGCGCTCCTGGGAGGCGGCCAGGTCTTGGTTGTCCTCGACCCCAACTTCCTGGGTGTCATCGCCCGGCAGAGACCTAGGGCGGCCGAGGACAAGCCGCGCGTGCTGGTCGTGGATGACTCCGCCGGTGTGCGCCAGCTACTCGCAGCGACGCTCAATGGGGCCGGGTTCGAAGTCGAGGTCGCTGGTGGCGCCCGCGAGGCCATCTTGGCGATGGCGGGCGATGGATTCGACGCGATGGTGGTCGACTACTCGATGCCCAGGTCCAATGGTGTTGAGTTGGTCAGGGCGATGAGGGCCGCCGAGGTGAGAGTCCCGATAGTGATGGTTTCCGGTGTGGCCACGCCCGAGGAGAAGGCTGCCGCATGGGATGTGGGCGTTGATGCCTATCTAGACAAATTCGACCTGCGCCACGGGGTCTTGACAAAGACGCTCCGCCAGCTCATCGGTCTCGAGGATGAGGCCGGCCGGGCCTCAGGCTGACCCTTTAGAGGGTCACGGCCGATTCCGATAAGAAAAGGGCATGCCAGAACTGCCTCAGCTCCCTGAGATCGTCTCCTACGTGATCGCCGTGGGCGGACTGATCGCGTTGATCGTGGCCCGGCGCATCACCGCACAGGGTCGTCACCGCGAACAGGAGATCCGGCGGCTCTCCAACGAGGCGCACTCGCTCAAGAACGACTTCGTCGCCCTGGTCAGCCACGAGCTACGCACTCCGCTCACCTCGATCGCGGGGTTTGCCGACACTCTCCAGCACTCGTGGCAGGAGCTCCCTCAGACCGAGGTGGACGAGTTCCTCTCGATCATCAACCGGCAAGCGCTATACCTCGGGGACCTGGTCGAGGACGTCCTCGTCATTCCCAGGCTCGAGGCAAACCGGCTCCGCCTCGACCCGGAGCTGTTCGATCTCGGTGACCTGGTGGAGGATGTGGCCAACATGGTGTTCCCCAACGGAGGGAAGAAGTCCTCACTGGTCTCCCTGCCGGATGGTGTGCGGGTCTTTGCCGACAGGCGTCGTGTCCAACAGATCATGCGAAACCTGATGGAGAACGCCCGGAAATACGGCGGCGACCAGATCATGGTCGAAGGCTTCGTCATGGGTGACCAGTATCTGGTGGTGGTCTCCGACAATGGGCCCGGTGTTCCGGACGAGGAGACTCTGAAAGTCTTCGAGAAGTTCGAGCAAGTCTCCAAGGGAGATGCCCGCGAGTCGACCGGGATCGGCCTCGGCCTTCCCATCGCCCGCCGGCTGGCTCGGGCCATGGGTGGAGATGTTTGGTACGAGCGACGCTTCCCTACCGGTGCGCGCTTCTGCTACTCACTGCCACTGCGGAGGAGGGCCATCCTCGACCCGGGAGCGCCTTCCCAGGACGTCGCCGACCCGAGCACGATCGCAGTCGTGGAGATTCCCGACACCCTCAGCCGCGCCTGATCACACAGTTGTGATTCAGGTCGGTGGTACCCGGTACCATCGACGGGAATGCAGACGGAATGGTTCATCGACGACGTCCCCACGGACTCGCCGCTGTTTGCCGATCTGAACCCCACCCAGCGCGAGGCGGTGGCGGCGACCGAGGGGCCCCTGTTGGTCGTGGCCGGTGCCGGTTCGGGCAAGACCCGGGTTCTCACCTACCGGGTTGCTCACATCATCCGGGACCTGCGGGTTCCGCCGGACGCCGTATTGGCTATCACCTTCACCAACAAGGCCGCCAATGAGATGAAGGAGCGGGTGGCCGCTCTGGTTGGTGGGGCGGTGCGCTCGATGTGGGTGAGCACGTTCCACTCGGCCTGTGTGCGCATTCTGCGAAGAGAGGCGCATCGGCTCGGCTACCGCTCCGGGTTTTCGATCTATGACGAGGCCGACTCGGTCCGTCTCATCCGAATGGTCACCAAGGACTTGGATCTCGACACCAAGCGCTTCCCGGAGAGAGCCATGAAGGCAGTGATATCGAAGGCCAAGAGCGAACTGGTCGACTTCGAGTCGTTCGCCGACGGGGGCGACGGGTTCTTCCACGAGCAGGTGGCGGATATCTATCGCCTCTACCAACAGCGTCTGGTCGAGGCCTCGGCCATGGACTTCGACGACCTCCTCATGGTCACGGTCGAGCTGTTCGCTGCCTTCCCCGACGTCCTGGCGAACTATCAGAGCAGGTTCCGATACGTGATGGTTGACGAGTATCAGGACACGAACCGGGCCCAATACATGCTGGTCAAGCAGTTGACGGCTGCGCACCGCAATCTATGCGTAGTCGGTGATTCCGACCAATCGATCTATAAGTTCCGGGGTGCCGATATACGGAATATCCGTGACTTCGAGAAGGACTACCCCGACGCACGGGTTGTCGTCCTCGACCAGAACTACCGCTCAACCGAGACCATCCTCGACGCCGCCAATTCGGTGATCGCGAACAACCCGAAGCGAACCCCGAAGCATCTCTGGTCCGACCGCGGCCGCGGGGTCCCCATCGTCCGCTACGAGGCGGAGGATGAGCACGACGAGGCGGGTTTCGTCGTCGATCGGATCGAGCAGTTGCAGTCCGAGGGGTACAACCTCGCCGACATGGCGGTGTTCTATCGCACGAACGCAATGTCGAGGGTGGTCGAGGACGTGTTCGTTCGGCGCGGCATGCCGTACACCGTGGTCGGTTCGGTGAAGTTCTATGACCGAAAGGAGATAAAGGACGCCGTTGCCTACCTGAAGGCGATTGTGAACCCGAGGGATGAAGTGTCAGTCAAACGGGTCCTGAACGAGCCGAGACGCGGGATCGGCGCGACTTCGGTCGCCCACGTCGATCGTTTCTCCCAATCCGAGGGGATCAGCTTCTTCGAAGGTTTGCGCCGGGCCGGCGAGATCTCTCAGTTGACCACCAGAGCCCAACATGCGATTGCCGAGTTTGTGGCGCTCATGGGGCTTCTCACAGAGCGCGCGAACGACGGCGGTGTTGAGGCCGCGGTCGAAGCGGTGCTCGAAGTGACGGGCATGCTCTCCTCTCTCGAGAGCGAACGCACCGTCGAGGCCATGGGCCGCGTCGAGAACCTCAAGGAGTTGGTGAGCGTGGCTGCCGAGTTCGAGAGCGCCAGCGAGGGTGCCGTGATCGGGGATGAGGAATACGACACGCTCGACAACATGCGTCGGCTCGAGGTCTTCTTGGAATCCACGGCGCTGATCGCCGACGTGGACGAGTGGGATGAGGGTGCCGGGGCGGTGACGTTGATGACCCTGCATACAGCCAAGGGCCTCGAGTTCCCGGTGGTCTTCATCATCGGACTGGAGGACGGAGTCTTTCCCCACATGCGCTCGCTGGGAGACCCCGAGGAGCTCGAGGAGGAGCGGCGTCTCGCCTACGTGGGGATCACCCGGGCCAAAGACAAGCTGTTCCTCTCGTCGGCCTGGCAGCGAATGCTCTTCGGTGGTTCCTCGTACAACCCACCGTCAAGGTTCCTCGGCGAGATACCGGAGGGCTTGGTGGAGAAGGCTGGCAAACGCGCCCGTCGGACTCCAGCTGACCGGGCCGCCTCGACCGGCCCGCCGATGACGGTCTCACCGGACCAGGTTGGGCCCGGGGACCGGGTGAGGCATCAGAAATGGGGTCTGGGGACGGTCCGCGAGATCGTGGGGGAGGGAGACCGGGCCGAAGCGGAGGTCATGTTCGACACGCAGGGTAAGAAGAGGCTGCTCCTGGCCTGGGCGCCCCTGGAGAAGGCCTAGGCCGCCTCGACCCCCGCGAGCAGCTCCTCCCAGCTGGCCGTGAACTTCTGCACACCTTCTGCTTCGAGGGTGTCCACGATGTCCTGGTAGTCGACGCCAACCTCACCGAGTCGGCGAAGCGTCGCCTCCGCTTCCTCGATTTCTCGCTCGGAGAAGGCGGCCGGGCTTGCATCCCCGTGATCTTGATAAGCGTCGATCGTGTCCAGGGGCATCGTGTTGATCGTGTTTGGTGCCACGAGCCCTTCAACGTAGAGGAGGTCGTCGTAGGCGGGGTTCTTGGTCGACGTCGACGCCCAGAGGGGCTTCTGTGGCCTGGCTCCGTGAGCGGCCATCGCGGCATATCTCGACGAGGCGAACTCGTGGATGAAACGGCCATAGGCGGCCCTGGCGTTGGCTACCGCGGTCTTGCCGCGGAGGTCGGCCGCGGCTTCAGTCCCCGTCTCGTCCAGCCTGCGGTCGGCTTCCGTGTCGAAGCGTGAGACGAAGAAAGAAGCCACCGACGCCACCGAACTGAGGTCGCCTCCGATCTCGTGAAAGTGCTCCAGGCCGGAGAGGTAGGCGTCTATGACCTCGAGGTACCGGCTCAGTGAGAAGATCAGGGTGACGTTGACCGATATCCCCTCCCCGATCAGCCTGCGGATGGCCGGGACACCTTCAGGTGTCGCCGGCACCTTCACCAGCAAGTTGGGCCGGCTGATCTGCTTGACCCAGTCTCTGGCCTCTCCAACGGTTGCCTCATTATCGCCGGCCAGCGTCGGAGCGACTTCGACCGATACGAAACCGTCCCGTCCGCCTGTGGCGCGGTGGACAGGCAAGAGCACGTCACAGGCCCGAGTGATGTCTGATGCCATCAGGCTCTTGACGATCTCCTCCGAGTTGGCTCCGGACGACTTCAGATCTCGAAGCTGAGTCGCGTAATCGTCAGACCCGTTGATCGCCCCGGAGAAGATCGTGGGATTGGAGGTCACACCGGAAATAGCGTCTCGCTCGACACGCAGCTCCAGCTCTCCCGAGTTGAGCATCGCACGTGAGATCTGATCGGACCAGACGCTCACACCCGCTGCCGCCAGACCGTGGAGATTCGACGTCGGCATAGGCCAAGGGTAGATGTGACGGGCGTGGAGCGGGAATACGTCGAATTTGCCCCGGTAGGCATTGTCGGGACGGTGTGTGACTCTCGACCGACTCAACTACCCTCCCTGGCGTCCATGCCGCGCCGCATT
Source organism: Acidimicrobiia bacterium (assembly GCA_033720975.1). GTDB lineage: Bacteria > Actinomycetota > Acidimicrobiia > Spongiisociales > ZC4RG35 > JAWWBL01. The sequence goes on from JAWWBL010000026.1 coordinate 9,926, forward strand.
TTGATAGCCAAGCCGGGCCTCGATGGGCACGACCGGGGTGCCAAGGTCATAGCCCGGGCCCTCCGTGACGCCGGGTTCGAGGTCATCTACTCGGGGCTTCACCAAACACCCTCCCAGATAGCGGAGACAGCGCTCCAGGAAGACGTCGATGCAGTTGGCCTTTCCTCCCTGTCCGGCGCACACAACACCTTGTTCCCGAGGGTCGTGGAAGAACTCGCCGCGCGCGACGCTGCCGACGTGGTGGTATTCGGTGGCGGAGTCATCCCCGAGGGGGACATTTCCCGGCTCGAGGAAGCGGGTCTGGCAACCATCTTCACCCCAGGCACGCCACTTGAGGAGATCTCCAACTGGGTGGATGTCCATGTTCCAACGAGAGAGGGAACGAGTTGAAGATCCACGAGCACCAGGCCAAGGAGCTCATGGCGGCCCGCGGTATACCGGTGCCTTTGGGGCGTGTGGCCATGAGCGTCGATGATGCGGCCGCGGCAGTTCGGCCTTTGATCGAAGAGTCGGGTAACCCGGTCGTGGTCCTCAAGTCGCAGATCCACGCCGGCGGGCGGGGCAAGGGGACTTTCAAGGAGCACCCCGAGGTTCGGGGTGTCGACGTGATCACCGACGGCCTCGGTGGCGGGCCGGCGGCCGCCGAGGCGAGGGTGCGCGAGCTTGCAGAGAAGATGCTGGGCAGCACGCTGGTGACCGTCCAGACCGGCGAGGAGGGAAAGGTCGTCAACCGTCTCTATGTCGAGCAGGGCATCGACATAGCTCACGAGTTCTACCTCGCCGTGCTCCTCGACCGGGCCGTGGGGAGAAACGTGGTGATGGCCTCGACCGAGGGCGGCATGGAGATCGAAAAGGTGGCAGCGGAGACCCCGGAGAAGATTCTGAGGGCGGTGATCGACCCGGCGATCGGCTTCGCCGACTTTCAGGCCAACGAGCTCGCCTACGGGCTCGGGCTGGAAGGCGACGCTTCGAAGAACTTTCGCAGATTCGCCCATTTGCTCGCGGAAGCAGCCGTCGACCTCGACACGGAGTTGATCGAGATCAACCCGCTCGTTGTGACGACTGACGGCCAGGTGCTCGCTCTGGACGGAAAGATGTCATTCGACGACAACGCACTCTTCAGGCATCCGGAAATCGCCGAGATGAGGGACCCGAACGAAGAGGACCCAGCCGAGATCGCGGCGAAGGGGGCTGGGCTCAGTTACATCAAGCTCGATGGGACGATTGGGTGCATGGTCAACGGGGCCGGCCTCGCCATGGCGACCATGGACACGATCAAGTCGGTGGGCGGTGAGCCGGCCAATTTCCTGGACGTCGGCGGTGGCGCCGACGAGGAACAAGTCGAAACGGCGTTCAAGATCATCACGAGCGACCCTCACGTCAAGGGGATATTCGTGAACATCTTTGGTGGGATCATGCGATGCGACGTCATCGCATCCGGCATTGTCGAGGCCGTCGAAAAAGTCGGGCTGTCGGTGCCCCTCGTCGTTCGACTCGAAGGCACCAATGTCGATCTCGGCAAGCAGATCATCGACGAGTCCGGTCTCGAGGTGATCAATGCTGAAAGTCTCAGGGACGGAGCTGTGAAGATCCTCGAGTTGATCGAGGAGTCGGGATGACGGGGAGTCGGGAGTGAGCATCCTCGTCAACAGGGACACGCGTGTACTGGTTCAGGGCCTTGGTCGCACAGGCCAGTTTCACACCGACAAGGCGATCGCCTACGGCACCCAGGTGGTCGGGGCGGTGCATCCGTCGCGCGCCGGATCGGAGGTCCATTTCGCTGGTGAAAGCGACCCTTCGGGGGTGCCGGGTCGGGAAGAGAGCTACGCGGTGGACCTCCCGGTATACGCAACCATGAAGCAAGCCGTCGCCGAGACCGGTGCCGAAGCTTCGGTCGTCTACGTCCCCCCGCCCTTCGCAGCCGACGCCATCATGGAGGCGGTTGCCGCTGGGCTCGAGCTGGTGGTCGCCATCACCGAAGGGATCCCGGTTGCAGACATGGTCCGTGTCAAGCGATACCTCGAGGGCGCTGAGACCAGGCTGGTCGGTCCCAACTGTCCCGGAGTGATCACCCCCGGCGAGTGCAAGATCGGAATCATGCCCGGCTACATACACGAGAAGGGCCGGATCGGCGTTGTGTCCCGCTCCGGCACACTCACCTACGAGGCGGTTCATCAGGTGAGCCAACTCGGACTTGGCCAGTCGACCGCAGTAGGCATTGGTGGGGACCCGGTGAACGGGACCAGCTTCGTCGACTGCCTCGCGCTCTTCGAGGCCGATCCCGAGACCGAAGGGGTGCTGATGATCGGGGAGATCGGCGGAACCGCCGAGGAAGAGGCCGCGGAATTCGTTCGTGACGAGATGACCAAGCCGGTCGCCGGTTTCATCGCAGGTACCACGGCGCCTCCGGGCAAGAGGATGGGCCACGCCGGCGCCATCATTTCCGGGGGCAAGGGCACCGCCGACGAGAAGATCAAGGCGCTTGAAGGAGCCGGAGTCGTGGTCGCGGAGACCCCGTCGGACATGGGTGAGGCGATGGTTCGTGCTCTCAGCTGAATACCTTGCGTCCATCGAGTCGGAGGGGCGTCGGCTGGGCATGGCCCTGCGTCGTGACCCGCAGCGGGAAGTGCCCCAGTATCCGGGGTGGACTTTGGCGGATCTTGCATCGCACACGGGCTCGATTCATGCCCGGACCACTCTGATATGCCGTGAGCGTCCGCAGGAGCGGATCTCGTCACCGAAGCCCTCTGAGGGGGGCGACCCGCTGGATTGGTACGAGTCCAACCTCGAAGAGATGCTCGAGGCGTTGACCAATGCGGACCCGGAAAAGGAGGTGTGGGCCTTGGGCTCGCCCGAAAACCTCGGCTTTTGGGAGCGCCGCATGGTCGTTGAGACCGGTGTCCACCGGTGGGACGCCTATCAGGCCTTTGGCGAGGAGGACCGGTTGACCGACACTGTGGCGCGAGCCGGTCTCGACGAGTTCGGGGACATGTGGCACCGGTACCTGGGGGAGCTCCGCCCCCTGCGGGTCCGCGCCACCGACCTAGAGGCCATCTGGGAGTTCGGGTCGGGGGGTGATCTGGAGGAGGTTGTTGGCACAGCCTCCGAGATCTATTTGCGGCTCATGTCGCGACCGTCAGTTGTGGTCCTGCCCCGGGACTGGGCGGAGGCTGTCGACAGCTTGCCTCCGACACCAAAACCTGGGTCGTAAGTCGTTCAGAACTACCTGGTCAGAGAGATTTAAGAAAACTTTTCGCGACTTTTCGTCCTCGTGGGCAAATTTGTCACACCTGCCTGGTCTAGTTGGAGCCATGTTTGAGGCGGAGAGAGATTTCCAATTGACCCAGGCGGAGCTGGCCCGACCCTGGCTCGAGCCTTCCCGGCATGCCGTGCCGGGAAACCTGGAGTCGATCGCTTCTGGCCCGTTTCTCGCGGCAATCCTTGCCTCGATCGACCGGAGCCGGCTCAATGGGCATGACGCGGTCCGCGTCCTAGAAGCGGATGCTCGCATGGAGTCGTATTTCGCCTCTTTGAAGTACGAGTCGATGGCAGAGGTGGCCTTTTCGCCCGCATCCGGTCCGCAGGCCGATGTGGCCCGAGGTCCGGAAGCCCTCGAGTTTGCATCCGAGGAAGTCGGGTCGGTTCTGCATTTGACCCGGCGGGCCGCCGACTCCGAATTGGGGTTTGCTCTGTCTCTTCGTTCCGCCCTTTCCCGAGTAGCTGAAGCGCTTCGCGAGGGTCGGATAGATGTTCGACGGGCCAAGGTCTTTGAGCGGGAGTTGGTCGGGGCCGATGCGGCCACGGCTGAGCTCGTCTGCGACCGCGTTCTGGATGCCGCCTCCGAGTTGACCACGGGCCAACTGAGAGCTCGCGTCCAGCGCCTGGTGATGGAGGCCGAGCCGGAGGCTGCCGAAGACCGGTACCAGGCGGGATTGTGCGAGCGGGCTCTCCTCGACGAGGCCAACCCGGATGGAACCGCCAACCTGAAGGGCGTCTCCTTGCCTCCGGACCGGGTCAGGGCGATTCGGCGCAAGGTCAATCGGCTGGCCAGGAAGGCCAAGGACGCCGGCGACGATCGGACGATGGATCAACTCCGCGCCGACATTTTCCTGGATCTCTTGCAGGGCAAGATCGCCAAACCGAGCAAGGGCTCTCCCAGGTTGGATCGCGGGAGTGTTCATCTAACAGCGAGCCTGGAGACCCTCGCTCGGCTCGCAGAGACGCCGGGGGAGCTTGACGGGTATGGCCCCGTGTTGGCCGATATCACACGGCAGGTGGCCCAAGAGCAGACGGCTGCGGAGTGGACTTTCTCGGTATCCGATGATCAGGGGCACCTTGTCCATGTCGGCACGACCAGCAAGCGCCCTTCCAAGAGGGTCGAGCGCAGGGTGAGAGCCAGCTATCCCACCTGTGTCTACCCGGGATGCCGAATGCCGTCGGTCGATTGCGACCTCGACCATCGTCGGCCCCGGTCAGAGGGCGGTGCCACCTGCCCCTGCAATCTGGCCCCACTCTGTCGCCGTCACCACCGGGCCAAGCACGAGGGTGGTTGGCGTTTGGAGTGGACCGCCGTCGGTCACCTTTGGACCAGCCCTCTCGGTCATACCTACGCCACTCCCCATCACCCGCCGTAGGAGAACCGACCCACCACTGCCAAGCGTTGCGGGCCTGCCGTTAGGTCAGGTTGCGGCCAAGCTCGCCGTTAGAGTCCCAACCCATGGATCCATGGGTCATTGTCCTGATCGTCGCCCTGGTGTTGGGCGGCTGGTTCGTGGTCACCTACAACGGGCTAGTGCGCGACCGGAACAAGGTAGACAACGCATGGGGACAGGTCGAGGTTCAGCTCCAGAGACGCTACGACCTCATTCCCAACCTCGTCGAGACCGTCAAGGGGTACGCGACTCACGAGCGTGAGACGTTCGAGCGCGTAACACAGGCGCGGGCTGGTGCTCAGAGCGCTGAGGGCCCTGCCGAGCAGGCACAGGCCGAGAACTTCCTCACCCAGGCGCTTCGCCAGTTGTTCGCCGTCGCCGAGGACTATCCCGAGCTTCGCGCCTCCGAGAACTTCGCATCCCTGCAGGAGGACCTCGAGGAGACCGAGAACCGGATCGCAGTCTCACGTCAGATCTACAACGACACCGTCCTGGGGTACAACAACAAGGTCCAGCAGATACCCACCAACATCGTGGCGTCACTGACCGGGTTTGATGCCCGGGAGTTCTTCGATGCCGGCGCGGCAGCCGAGGAAGCCCCTGCCGTCGAGTTCTAGGCCCCTGGCGAGGGCGATCCTCGTCTGCTCGCTGCTGCTTGTCCCGGCGCTACCCGCCGGCGCCAAGTCGTTCTCGATGCAGAGTGCGGATGTCACTGCCGTCGTCTTGGCGGATGGCTCGCTCGAGGTCACCGAGATCCTTGGGTTCCGATTCTCCGGCGACTTCTCCGGCGCCTACCGGGACATACCTCTGCGACCTGGGGAGACATTGACCGTGATCTCAGTAGGGGATGAGAACGGCCTTTACCAGTTGGGCGGGTGCACCCGATTGGGGTGCTCCTCACCCGCCGGCTCGTATGGGGTCGAGGCACATCCCACATTTGTACGAGTCGTCTGGCATCACTCGAGTAGCAACGAGACCCGGCACTTCAAGCTCGTGTATCGCATCGCCGGGCTGGCCATCGCCTATGACGACGTGATCGATGTGAATCTCCAGGTGTGGGGAGACCAGTGGGCCGTCGGCCTCGAGCGACTCACGGCTCGGGTTGTCCTCCCTCCCGGAGGTGAGCCGGGGGAGGTGCTGGTATGGGGCCACCCGCTGGGTGTCGACGGGGAGGTCGAACTCGGGCCCGATGGGGTCTCTCCTGCGCTGACCGCGCGCAATGTCCCACCCGAGCAGTGGGTCGAGTTGCGAACCGTCTTCCCCACGGATCTGCTGGACGGCACCAACGGGGCCAAGAAGGTCGCTGGCAACGGGCTAGACCGAGTCCTCGACGAGGAGGAGCAATTCGCCACCGATGCCGAAGCGGCGGTGGCAGCAGCACGGAGGGGCGCTTTCATCGGCTTGATCCTGGCTGCGCTGATCGTCCTCGGTCTTGGTGGGCTCGTCTTCTTCCGGTATGGCCGAGAGCCCAGGGTCGATTACGACCAGGATTACGAGCATGCTCCACCGAGCGAGCTATCGCCGGCCGAGGTGGGCGCCCTGCTCAGTCAGGGAGGTGTCGACGAGAAGGAGTTCACGGCGACTCTCTTCGACCTGATCCGGAGAGGAGCCATTTCCGCGACACCTTCCGAAGTCACGCGCTCCACCTGGGGTGGGCTTCGCACCGAGTCCATCACCGACCTCGTCCTCGATCTCAAGGATGCCGACGTGGAACTGAACGCCTACGAGGAATCGGTCCTGACCGTGGTCCGCAGAGTTCTCGAATTGGGGCCACGTCCATTACATGAATTCAGGTCCGGCATACGAGAGGACGCCCATGCCAACGCGACCACCTATCAGGGATTCCGGGACCAAGTGGTCGACGCGGTCCAGGACTCGGGTCTGGTCGAGCGGGCGGGCTACGGCGTCTCGTGGCTCATCAGGATCGGCCTGGTGGCCGCAATCGTGATTTCCTTCTTCGCGTTGCCAAGATTCCTCGGCGCCCGGCCCGGGGGGGAGACCGTTGCGGTCTTGGTTCTCGGAGGCATGGTGCTCGGGTCAGCCGTCTTGTGGGTGTTGCTCAGCTTCCGACGATTCCGGACGAAGCGAACCCTCGAGGGTGCGCTCGCTTCTGCCCGCTGGTCGGCCTTCCGCAGATACCTCACAGACTTTTCTGCGCTCGAAGAGGCTCCGGTCATCTCGCTCGACCTTTGGGATCGCTACCTCGTCTACGCCATCGCCTTCGGGGTGGCCGAGGAGGTTCTCGAACAGGCCAGGCTTCATGCGCCACCTGAGTTGGCTGAGCAGTCCTCGATCTATTGGTTCGGCCACCACGGTTATACCGGGGGGCACACAGAGAACGCCTTCGCCGGTATCCAGTCAGCCCTGAACGGAGCGTTCACGCCGCCTTCCCAGGGTGGAGGTGGCGGCTTCTCAGGCGGCGGAGGCGGAGGAGGAGGTGGCGGTGGGGGAGGCGCGTGGTGAGGCTTAGGGTCTGGCTCATAGTCGTGGGTCTGATGGTCTCGGCCCTTCCGGCGCTGGCCGTCAACGGCCATCGTCCATTGCCCGAGTACTCGGGCCCAGAGTTCCAAGCCCTCTACGAGTTCGCAGTAGCCAACACTCTCCCCAACCTGGAGCCACCCAACGGGCGCTACGAAGTCACTGGCAACGAGGAACTGGACAGCCGGATCTGGCAGATCGCAATCGACCGGGGGTATGAGCTACGGGCGTCTGCCTCAGGCGACCTCGTTCGGGCGGACGGTGTCTGGATGCAGCCTCAGGCAGCCGAGGCATGGCAGGCGTTGAAGGATGAGGCGCGCTCCGCCGGAATGAGATTCATCGTGTCATCGGCCTACCGCTCACCCGAGACGCAGCGTCAGTGGTTCTTGAGCATGCTGTCTGGCACATCCGAGTCTGAGATCAATGCAACCCTGGACTGGTACTCGCTGCCAGGCACCTCCAAACACCACTCCGGGTATGCACTCGATTTCCGGTACGCAGACGACACCTTTGGCGGGTTCCGCGCCACGCCTGACTATGCGTGGTTGTCGGCGGACAACTTCGCAATTCCCAAGAGACACGGGTTTGTGCCGTCGTATCCGGACGACGGCCTGAGCCAGGGGCCGCGCCCCGAGCCGTGGGAGTTCGTGTGGGTCGGGCTGGACCTCATCGAGTGCGGTCTGCCTCAGCATTCAGGCTCGTCGATCGGAGGCCCGGCGTCGGCCCTGGTCCTCGAGATCGAGCGATGCCCCGGTGGCCCTGCCCCGGTAGCCCTACCGCTCTGGCTCGACCACTGAGCTCAGTAACTCTCCGCGCTTGATGGTCGCCCAGGTGAGGGGGGTTGCAGGGCGGTAGGCGATGTGGGCTGGGGTCGGTGCGTCGAGTACGACCAGGTCGCCAAGCATTCCCGGCGCAACCGCGCCGCGGTCATCCAGGCCGAGGGCCCGCGACCCTCCAAGGGTGGCGGCTGCAACGGCCTGCTCGACTGTCAACCCCATCTCCACCACCGCGAGTGAGATGACGAGGTGCATCGACTCGAGGTACGAAGTACCCGGGTTGCAGTCGGTTGCCAACGCGATGTTGCAGCCTGCTTCCATCAGCACGCTCGCCGGGGCATGTTGCGAGCGAAGCATGTGGGAAGCTCCAGGCACGAGTACTGCGCTCACTCCCGCGGCCGCCAGGACGGCGGCGTCTTCGGCGGTGGCATGGTCCAGGTGGTCCGCGGATGCGGCTCCGATCTCAGAGGCGAGCCTTGCCCCTCCGGTGTGTCCAAGCTGCTCGGCGTGGACCCTCGCCGGCAGTTCGTACTCTTGCGCGATGGCGAGGATCGCCCTCGCTTCATCGACGGAGAACACACCCTCCTCCACGAATACATCGCAGTAGTCCGCCAGGTCAGCCGCGGCGGGAATCATCTCCGTCGTGACCCGCTCGATGTAGCCGTCCCTATCTTCGGAGAACTCTGGTGGAACGGTGTGGGCCCCCAAGAACGTGGTCTTGACATCTATCGGCAACTGTGCGCCCAGTCGCCGAGCCACCCTCAGCAAGCGCAGTTCGGCTTCTGTCTCGAGGCCGTAGCCCGACTTGACCTCGATCGTCGTCGTCCCAGCCCGGATCATTCGCCACACCCGGGCTGAGGCTTGCTCGAACAAGTCATGCTCGGTGGCGGCCCGGGTTGCTTCCACAGTGGCGAGGATGCCGCCGCCGGCGGCGGCGATCGCACCGTATGACTCGCCGGCCATTCGTCTGGCGAACTCGTCGGATCGGTCGCCGGCGAAGACCACATGTGTGTGTGCGTCGACAAAGCCAGGCAACACCGCCCGCCCGTCACAGTCCAGCCGATTCGCCTCCCGCTGAAGGGGCGCATCCGACTCGGGACCGGCGTAGGCGATACTGCCGTCCATGATCGCCACCGCTGCATTCCGGATCGGCTCGCCGACATTCGTTGTGAGGTGGCCGATTCCGGTGAGAAGGAGATCGGACATCAGGTCGGCACGAGATCACCGGAGATGATGAGATCGGCTATCGCCTCGATCTCACCGGAAGGGGACCGGTCGCCCGTCATGGGCGGTACTTCCGTGCGCACCCTTTCCACCAGGCGTGATGTCCCTTCGGCCGGTCGTAGTGGCCGGCGGTGCTCGATCCCCTGGACGGCGCATAAGATCTCGACGGCCAGCACATGGGCAACGTTCTCTATGACCGTGAGAAGCTTGATTCCTGCTCCCCATCCCATCGAGACGTGATCCTCCTGGCTCCCAGAGGTGGGGACGGAGTCGACGGAGGCCGGGTGTGCGAGCACCTTGTTCTCGGAGACCAGGGCGGCCTGTAGGTACTGGCTGATCATGTAGCCCGACTCCACCCCAGGTCTTGCGGCCAGGAACGCGGGGAGTCCTTGGGATCGAGCCGGGTCGAGGATGCGGTCCGTCCTGCGCTCCGAGATCGATCCCAACTCGGCAACTGCGATCGAAGAGAAGTCGAGAGCAAAGGCAATAGGCTGGCCGTGGAAGTTCCCACCCGACAGAACCTCGCCCGATTCGGGGAAGACGATGGGGTTGTCGACCAC
>JAWWBL010000027.1:0-19531 GCA_033720975.1 Acidimicrobiia bacterium
ACTCGACCTCCAAGCTGTCATCGAGCGGGTGGGGGTTGAGACCGTCGACCTGTTCGCTGCGATCCACTCGGGGCCGGTGGCGATCGAGTACGCGGCCCGAAACCCCGAACGTGTTCGCGCCCTCATCCTCTTCTGCAGCTATGCCGACGGCGCTCAGTTCGGAGAGGGCACGCTCACCACGGCCACCCGTCCCCTGATCAACCAAGACTGGAGCTTCTATTCACAGGTAGTGGCGCGCCTCCTACTCGGCTGGACCGACGCCGATGCCGCCGCAGCATTCGCCGAGTTGGTTGCCGAATGCACTTCACCTGAGATGGCAAGTCTCACTCTCGAGGCCACCAAACAGTTCGATGTTCGGGAATCGCTCGCCAACGTCGACTGCCCCGTGCTCGTCTTCCATCGGCGCCAACTTCAAATCGCCCCGTTTCAGATGTCTCAAGATCTCGCCGCCGGCCTGCCCAACGCCAACCTGTCACTCGTCGAGGGTGCCTCGGTGGCGCCTTACGTAGGAGACTTCGAGGACATCGTCAGGCGAATCAACGACTTTGTCGGACTCGACGTCGGCTCGGCGGACGAGGCTCAAGGGCATCGAGAAGTTCAGACCATCCTGTTCACCGACGTTGAGGGGTCCACCTCCATGACCAGTCAACTAGGGGACGCCGCCGGCCGCGAGATCTTGCGCCATCATGAAGAGGTTGTGCGCTCTTCGCTCCAAAGACATCGAGGGACGGAGATCAAGAGCATGGGAGACGGGTTCATGGCCTCCTTCACCTCGGCTGCAGCAGCAGTCGAGGCGGCAATCGATATCCAGCACTCCCTGTCCCGAAGCTCGATGGAGGGCCGAAACGTCAGGGTTCGCATGGGTCTCGACGCCGGGGAGCCAATAGCCGAAGGTGGGGACCTTTTCGGCACGGTGGTCAACAGCGCGGCCCGCATAGCCGCCAAGGCCTCGGGCTCCGAGATACTCGTTGCCGATGTCGTCCGGCAGCTCGTCCGCGGCAAAGGCTTCCGGTTCGAAGAGCTCGGCCCGACCCACCTGCGAGGAATCGAGGGGCAGGTGCTGATACACAGACTCGTCTGGGAGGGCCCGGACGTCTAGACCGCGGCGAACCATCCCATAGCGCCTCTATCTGCCAGCCAGTGCTGGTGGGGGTGAAACATGTACCTCCCCAAATGGGGAAGGGTGAACTCGATCATCGCTCTTTGACCCATGGCGAGGGCGATGGTGTCCTCTCGGAAGGCGGGCGAATCCCCCATCCCCGCCGGGTAGACGTCGAACGTCTCGGCATGGAGATGAAAAGAGCCGACCGGCTCGTACTCCAGCATGTTGGTGATGTATGCCCTCACCGGCTCGCCCACCGGCACCTTGATCGGGAAGTCGTGATAGAACCCCGCCAACCCATTCCAGGCCACGACCCCGTTGCGGCCCAGCATCGCGTTGGAGAACCCCGAGAGCAGCAGGGAGACTTCATGGGCGGGGGACCTGCCACCTGGCGGGTCGACGATCATCGTCCCATAGAGCCCTCGGGAGACATGCTCGGCCAAAGGGGCGGTATGGCAGTGATAGGGGTGGACGCCAGCCGGACCGGCCTCGATCTCGTAGATGGTCTCCGACCCTGGCGGGATCGGCTCCCAGCCATCGTGCTCGGGCCGATGGGCGCCATGGAAGTGGAGATTGTGCGACCGCCCCGTGCCGTTGACGAAGCGGATGCGCACCTGATCGCCCTCGGTTGCCCGAATCGTGGGGCCGGGAACGGTGCCGTTGTACGTCCAGGCCTCGAAGTGCGCCCCGTCGGCCACCTCGATCAGCCTCTCGGTCACCGTGAACTCGAGGTCGCGCACCGTGCCGGCGGGGCGGCCGTCGGGTGGAGGTGGGAAGGTGGCATAGTCCAACGCGTCAGCGCCGATTCCCATCGGTGGGCCGTGGGTGGCCCCATACGCTGAACGGTGGCTCGCATCGTGTTCCGGACGCTGCGGGTCGTATTCGTCGCCCGTCGCGGCGTCGGCTCGCTCGGCAAAGCTCCTGCCGAGAACAGTCCCGCCGATCAGCGCCGCTCCCCCGAGGCCAGCCGATTTCAACAGATCCCGCCGCGAGACGCCTCCGTCAGACATATGTCAGACGATTCCGCTGACCAACATCCCCAGGCCGAGGAACAAGACGTAGACCAGCAGGCCTCCCGCCGTGAGGGTCCAGCGCTGCCATGCGGGAATGGTGCTCTTGCCCAGCGCGTAGTAGCCGATGACCCCGATGAACGGGATGACCAGAATGGCGGCAATCCAGCCGATCGCCTTGCCCCGTGTCAGATCATCTCGCCGGGCGATATCCCAGAGGGCCAAGGCCACCCACGAGGTGTAGAGCACCAGCGGCAGCACATAGGCGTATAGACCGAAGAAGACCCCGGCCGCGGAGGCGAATGTGACTCCCATCAGATTGATTCCTTTCTTCTGTGTGACTTGGAGATCTCGTGGCATCTCCGGCGTGGAGATGGCGTCGACATCTGGTTTGGCGTTTGCGAAGACATTTACTGCCGGTCGGACCGGTGCGTCCGAGCCTCCCGGCATCTGAGGCTGAGGCCCGGGAAGGGGGATGCGATCGAAGTCGACGTCGGGGACCATGCCGAGCCCTGCCTCGGCGAGGAAGCCCAACTGGGTCGCGGCGGCGCCCAATTCGAACAGTGCCGGGAAGCGGAGACCCTCACATGGTTGAGCGATCTCGAGCGCCGGCGGCATTGTGTGCGCGTCTTCGTTGCCCGAGAAGCAATTGCCGGACCCCGACGGGCCATTGAGTACGACATGACCGAGACCCGAACCGCGAATGTCATTGTCCACGATCTCGTGGTCGCTGGACATGTAGAAGTTCTTGTCGAGCATGGGGATGATGGCCACTCCGGCCAGGGGGTGGTTCACGATCGTGTTGCGGGCCACATAGGCGCTCTGGCCTCCGGCGATGGCGATCCCGTGGCCCTGTGCTGCCCACTGCCAGGGGAGCATCGGAGCATCCCGGCGTCCGTTGTCATGAACCAGATTGCCCACGATCGTCACGTCGTGGATCGGCGGGAGCAATTCCCCATCGAGCGTGTTGGGAGCGATTCCCGTGCCGTTGAACCTCCAAGTCGAGTTGACGATGTAGAGGTCAGTTGACGCGTTCGTTCCGCTGTATCCGACACCGTTCCACTCCGCAACGACGTCGGTGACCACGGCTTGACAGGGATCGCACTGCCCGATGTAGAACCCTGCGTCGGGCGAGCCTGATGCGTAGGAGTGCTCGAGAAGACCATCGCCGGAGTCAAACGCGTATATCCCGTACACCGCGTTGTTGATCGAAGTTATGTAGGAGCCCCGATAGCCTCGAACCCCGGTCCAGAACACGCCATTGGTGGCAGCGTTCATGACTGTCAGGTTCTCGACGGCTACGCCATCGGCGAACAGGACCCGGATCCCGTTCCCCCTCTCGAACTCGCCATCGATGATCACCTCGTTGCGATCTTCTCCGCGGATCACCAGACCGGGAGTCGTGACAGTCACCTCCTCGCGGTAAATGCCCTTGGCGATCAACACGAGATCGCCGGGATCGGCGGCGTCGACTGCCGCCTGGATGGTCGGGTATTCGGAGGGGACAAGGCGAGTGACTCCGGTCCACTCGACGGGAGCATCGGTCGCTGGATCCCCGACCGCGGCGGGTGAAGGATCGCCTGCCGGCGGACCGGCGCACGAAGACATGAGAACCGCGGCCATCGCCCCGGCCCAGAGGAGCCAGCGCCTCCTCAAGAGCTTGCCGTCACCGTCAGTGTCCCGGCCATGCCTGCCCCTTCGCCGCTCCCGTGAAATGTGCAATAGAAGACATACTCGCCCGGCTCATTGAAAGTGACCACGGCGCTGTCACCCTCGACCTGCTCGAGCGATCCGAACACGTCCTCAGTCGACCAGGACCCGTCGGCGGCCACGGCGTTGTGAGGATTTCGACCGGTGCCCAGAAAGTTCACACTGCCACCGACCGGAACCGTGATCGAGGTGTACTCGTATCGGTTGTCGAACATGCGAACGACCACATCCTCCCCCGAGGTCGAGTCACCACGCTCGGCAGAGCCGCAAGCCACCATCAGGAGTGCGAACAACACGAGAAGTGGGACGAGCCCGCGCGTCATTCGTCTCCCCGGAACAGCTTCTTTATCCAACTCCACAACGAAGCGAAAAAGAGTGAGATACCTTTCACCTCACCCGCCGAGACCATCTCGGCTGCCTCCTCGCTATCGGCGGCCAGCTTGGCCTCGAGACACTGGACGAACTCGACGATCAGCCGCTTTGACATCTCGTTGATGAGCCCGGTCCGCCCGAATTGCGCAGCCGGCCCGGAAAGGGTCAGGTCGGCGTTAACGCTCACCTTTGAGCCTCCACCCTCGGGCTCGATGCGGTACTGCACCTTGACCTGGCCGCGGGAGCCACCTGCGCGGTCCACGCCCTTGCCGTCGATGGTGGCTGACTTCGACGCCGGATCCGGGGTGACGCTGGCCGTCCCCTCGAAGGTTGCGGTCATCGGCCCGAGCTTGACCGACAGCTTGCCCTGCTGAGCCCCGTCCTCACCCTCACCCGTCAACTCGGCGCCCGGAAGACACTGCGCTACGGACGGCACGTCCTGAAAGATGTCCCAGACAACCTCTGGCGGGCGTGCGACTTCGAATTCCTGTGAGATCTTCATAGCTCTCCTGGCCCTGCGAGGGGCGCAATCGTACCGGGGACTTCACCACCGGCAGAATCACGGTCAGTGGTGTTCGGTGTCCCCGGCGAGCAACCGGATGGCATGGGGAATCACGCCGATGATCGCGTCGAGGCTGTCCGTCGCCCCACGAGGAGAACCGGGCAAATTCACCACGAGGCAACTGCCTATCGACCCTGCTCGTGCCCGCGTCAGCGATGCCATCGGCGTGCTCTCGAGGCCTTTGGCGATCATCGCGAGCACCAGTCCACCGGCCTCGCGTTCGAGCACCGCGGCCGTCGCCTCGGGCGTTACGTCTCGAGGCCCGAAACCAGTGCCGCCTGTCGTGACGATGAGATTTGTCGAAGGTGCGAGAGTCGTGATCAGGGTCGAGATCTCGTCGGCCTCATCGGGCACAAGGTGACGAGTTACGGCAAACCCCTCCGATACGAGGACACTCTCCAATGCATCGCCGGACCGGTCTTCACGCGCGCCGGCAAAGACTCCATCACTGACTGTGATCACCGCCGCTGAATTGAGGCTCACGCCTCCCACAGTCTCGGATCTACGTGAGCGCCTCCCTCGAGGATCAGGAAGTAGAACCCCACGACGACTACCACGGTGACCGCAAGCCCCCACGGCCACGGTGTTACCCGTTCGTCTTCAGGAGCGATCGTCCGCGAGGTACCCGGAGCGGCGAGAAGCGTGGCCAGGAACATGATGGGGACCAGCGGGAGTGTCGGGATGACGTTCATCTCCGAATCGGGGAGGAAGGCGAGGATCGATGCAAAGGCTGACGCGACGGCAGGTATCACAGCGATCCATAGGGTGAAAGTGAACCGCCGCCTGCCGTCCTTGACGAACGACCGATGCGGGGCAAAAGCGAGGAAGGCCGCAGCCGCGGAAAGAGCGATCAGAAGGAGTCCCACTCCGCCACCCGCTGCGATGACCACGTCAAGGCCCGGAGGAGCATTGAGAGCGTCATAGGCGAGTGCCAGTTGGCTCTCGTCATCCAGGGGTAGCTGAACGGCCTGTGTGAGGCCCTGGCGCAGCACGTGCAGCGTCATCCAAAGCAGAGTCAGCCTGGGAATGCCGTAGCCCTTCTGTGTCGGATAAGCGAAAAGAGCGAGAAACCCTACGAGAAGGCAGAGTACGAAGCCACCCGCCCAGACGAGATCGCTGACCTCACCGCTGATCTCGACGCGGTTGTTGTAGAGGACGGCTTCGGCGCCCAGGATTTCGGCGAGGAGCCCGTCTCCGAGGTCGTCGAGGAATTGGGCAATCACGATGCCGAGGGTCGAGCCCAGCACAGATGACAGAACCAGTGCTGGCCCAACCTGGGCCAGGGTGCGCCGTTCGATGCCGGCTTCTGCGACGTAGCTCACTGCACGAAATGCTAACGAGGAACACCCTTGTGACCAGTGCTTGCCGAAAACCTCACGGCTCGAAGAGACAGTCGTCCATCCGACAGTCGGGAGCGCACCGGGGAATCAGTATCGAGGTACCTGTCGTTGCCCTGCTCATGAGCAAGCATCTGGCAGTGGCTACCGCACTGGTGCTGGTGGTTGCCGCCTGCTCCCAGCCCTCGCCCGATCCACCGACGCCGGCTGCCACCGACACCACGAACACCACCACCGCGAACACCATCACGATGCCACCCCCCGCTCCACCCACCACGCCCGGAGGTGACTTGCTGCCGGCTCAAGACATCCCCCTTCAGCTCACTTCCATGGCGGAGATATGGGAGACCGACTTCAGCCGTGCCGTCATCGACCTGAACGAGCTGCTCGTCGGTCTGCCCTCCCCCGACCCCCGTGACCTGATTCGCCCCATCGACCAGCCCGTGTTCGAAGCCGTCGACACCAGCACCTGGCTGGCCGATCGTGAGCCGGGAGTGCTGGTCGACATCGACGACGATGTGAGGTTCTACCCGTTGTCGGTGCTCACCAGGCACGAGATCGTGAACGACGAGATCGCTGGGATCCCGGTGGCTGTCACTTATTGCCCTCTGTGCAACACGGCGGTCGTATTCGATCGACGCTTCGAGGGGACGACATTGCGGCTGGGGGTCTCGGGTCTGCTTCGCAATTCGGACCTGGTGATGTGGGACAACGTCACCCAAACCCTGTGGCAGCAGATAACCGGGGAAGCGATCGTCGGGACGCACGCCGGAAAGAGCCTGACCAGGCTGGGCTCGGGGATCGTCAGATGGGCAGACTTCAAGGCATCTAATCCCGACGGCCTCGTGCTTGGGCCCGACCAGGGCTTCGGGGAGATATACGGGCGCAACGGTTATGCCTTCTACTCCTCCAGGCCCGCCCCCTACGCCTTCTACACCGACTCAATCGATCCCAGGTTTCCCGCGATGTCCCGCGTGGTGGGGGTTCGCATCGGAGACACTGACAAGGCGTACCCGTTCGGGCCGCTATCCCAGGCGCGCGTCGCCAACGACGAGATCGCCGGCGCGCCAATCGTCGTGCTCTGGGGCGCAGCCGACACCGCCGATGCTTTGGACGGTTCGATAATCGCCACAAGCCAGGCGATTGGCACCGGGATTGCCTACGACCCGGTGGTAAACGGCGAAACTCTCACGTTCGAGGCTGTCAGCGACACCGAGTTCGTCGATCATCAAACAGGCACCACCTGGACCATTCTCGGCGAGGCAATCGACGGAGAACTCGTCGGCACACAACTCGAATTGATCCCGCACACCAACGAGTTCTGGTTCGCATGGCAGGCGTTCTTCCCCGATGGCGAGGTATGGGCGCCCTAGAGCCCGGCCGCATCGGCAGCGGAGCGGTACCACTCAGCGAGTGAGCCGACCGTCTCGTGAGCGTTCAGCCCGCTCGGGTTGGGCACCACCCAGAGCTCAGCTGAGCCAACGACCTCGGGCTGCACACCAAGGGAGGCGGCGGGTTGGCTGAACGCGGTTCGGAATGCGGTTATCCCGGCCACGGCAACGACCCGTGGAACCCATCGCTCCACGAATCTGGCGAGCCTCGGAACTCCATCACGGAGCTCCCGGGGAGACAACTCCGAGGCGCGCGCCGTGGCCCGCTTCACGAGATTGGTGATCCCGATCCCCGAGGAGATCAGATCACTCTTTTGCTCTTCGGTGAGTCCAGTCGACGTGTCGACTTCCCAGTCGATCAACCCAGCCTTGCGCAGAGCTGGGTAGAAGCGGTTCGACGGATGACAGAAATGGGTCTGGGTCGCCGCCGTCCACAGGCCAGGATTGATCCCAACGAAGAGAAGTTTGCAATCGTCGCCGATCAGGTCGGGAACCGTCCGTCCCCGTTGGGCTTGCAGCTCTTCCCGGGTGAACCGGGGCGCCACTACTTCTTCTGGCTCTGGTAGTAAGGATCGTCACCCGAGGCGTGGTCGGTGACATCAACGACCTGAGTCAATTCAGGGATGGACTCGAGCAGGATTCTCTCGATTCCCTGCTTCAGGGTGACCTGGGCAAGCCCGCAACCCTGGCAACCGCCAAAGAGCCGGAGATACGCGATCGTCCCGTCGACCGAGACCAACTCGGTGCCACCCCCGTGTGCGGCGATCGCAGGATTGACCTGCTCGGTGAGCACCTGGTTGATCCGATCCACGAGGGGACCCGACAGATCGCCTTTGGGGGCCTCCATGGGCGGTGGGGCTGGGCTGTTCGGGTTGTTCATCGCAAGGCCCTGGTCGGTCAACTCGAGGGTTGCCCCCTCCAGCTTCCCGGTGTCGGCCTTGGGAAAAATCACAGCCAGGTCGCCATGACGCTCTTCGACCCAGCCCTCCTCCTTGTCTGCCAGGGGGGCAAAGGCCAGCTCATATGAGAACTGTGGCCCCCTGAACCCGGTTACCTCGATGGAGAGCGCGAACTCCCCGTCGCCCTCCTCCTGGTTGCGGAGTTGGACGATCATGTCGAGGGCATCGGGCGTGACGTTGAGGACTGTGGAATCTGACATCTGCGAGAATCGTACCGTCCACTCCCGGAAAACCCCATGCCACGAGCAGCCGTAGTCCTTCCCAGCACCACCTACAGGGCGGGCGACTTCGTATCTGCCGCCACCTCTTTGGGTGTCGACCTGGTGGTGGTGTCGGAGCAACCCGCCCCATTCGACATGGGCGACGGCTACCTCCAGATCGACTGCTCGGACACCGAGGCGGCAGCCGAAGCGATCGTCGCCCTCGGGGACGAGGTCCCCCTCGACGGAGTCGTCGCCGCCGATGACTCCGGAGTGGTGGTGGCTGCCCTGGCAGGACGCAAGCTAGGCCTTCACGCCAACGACCCGGAGGCAGCTGCGGCCACACGGGACAAGCTGGCGATGCGGCGGCTCCTGGCGGGCTCCGAGGTTCCCCAGCCGCGATATGCCGCCGTAACGGCAGAATCCGACCCTATGACCTCTGTCTCGACCCTCGACTTCCCTCTGGTTGTGAAACCGATCGACCGGTCTGCTTCACAAGGAGTCATCAGGGTCGACAAGCCCGAGGAGCTCCCCGAAACCGTGGCTTCGATCCGCCAGATCGTCGGCGACGTCGAGTCGACGCTGATTGCCGAGGAGTACATGAGTGGCGCCGAGGTGGCGGTTGAGGGCTTGGTTCGTGATGGTGAGTTGACCGTGCTGGCGGTGTTCGACAAGCCCGACACCAGCAGCGGCCCGGCCTTTCCCGAGACCATATTCGTGACACCCTCACGGATTGAGGCAGGCCAGCTCGCCGAGTGCGAGAGGGTGGCCCAGGCAGCGGTGAGTGCCATCGGACTCGAGCACGGCCCGGTCCACATCGAGTTGAAAATCGACGACTCGGCCGTTCGTATCCTCGAGGTGGCCGCTCGGTCCATCGGAGGCCTCTGTTCGAGGAGCCTCGACTTCGGGCTGATGGGGACCTCTCTCGAGGCCCTGATCATCCGCAACGCCCTGGGCATGGACAAGCCCGAGCTGAGGCGCGCGTCCCATGCCAGCGGGGTGTTGATGATTCCCATCCCTTCCTCGGGCACCCTGATCTCTGTCGAGCGGGTCGACGAGACCCGGGAGATAGACGGCGTGACCGGGGTCGAGCTGACCGCCAAGCCGGGCGACAAGCTGCTGGCTCCACCCCACGGAGACCGCTATCTGGGGTTTGTCTTCGCCCGGGGGTCCAGTGCGGGAGCAGTCGAGGCCGCTCTGCGAAAGGCCATGGACACTCTGCAAGTCAAGGTGGACGGGTGACCCTCAACCTCGACTTGAGGTTTAACTCTTACGCGCGCGGCGGCGCGTAAGACGATTTTGTCATTTATGGAAACGATCGTGATCTTTGCCGGAGGCGACCAGCCCTCCCCCGACCTCCTCGAAGAGCTCCCGCAGGCGGACTCGATCCTCGCTGCAGATGGCGGCTACGACATCGCTGTCGCCTTTGGCTTCAAGGTCGATGTGCTGGTCGGTGATCTCGACTCGATCGCGGCGGATCTGATACCCCGCGACGTGATGGTCGAGAGACACCCCGTTGACAAAGACGCAACCGACCTCGAGCTCGCCCTGGAGCTCGCGGCCCGAGAAAGCCCAGACCGTGTGGTGGTGGCGGGAGGAGGAGGCGGCCGCCTCGACCATGAGCTCGCCGTGGCTGCCCTGCTCTGCTCCCCGCGGTGGGGCTCAATTGCTGAGATCGACTGGCTGTCCGGCCGCGGTCGAGCCCATGTGGTTACGAGCCATCGCCGTATACACGGCGACGTGAAGGCCAAAGTCAGCTTGCTGGCCTTCGGGGGGCCGGCGACCGGAGTAGAGACCAAGGGCTTCAAGTGGGACCTCAAGGGGGAGACGATCCACCCTGGTTCGACTCGCGGGGTGTCCAACGAGCTCGTCTCACCTGTAGGTGACATTCGCATCGGGCAAGGCTGCCTGCTCGCGATCTTCCCGACCGCCTAACCGCCCAATCCGTCGCGGATGGACGCGTCGAGAGCGTCGAAGCCGTTCAAATACTCGACACGCTCCTTCTTGATTCTGGCCACCGTGCTCTGGTACTCCTCGAGACGGCCCAGGCGCTCGTAGAGCTTTCGGGGCTGAAGGATCTCATCGGACTCGACCCCTGGTACCGAGGATGCCACCTCGTAGCCGAAGTCGTGGTCCGGCTCCCAGGCGATAGAGCCCTCGACGATGCCTTGGACGATTGCAGATGTGTGCGGGATGGTGACCTTCATCGAACCCTCGGCCTCTCCCCCGATCCGCCCCGTGTTCAACACATAGGCCTCGAGGTCGGGCATGGTGCCCAACAACCCGAGGAGGCGGTTCCCCTGGAGCGAGTCATCGTTGAAGAAGAACGGGTTCGTCCCCGGAACACGCAGGCTCTTGCCGGCCTCGGCCGCACCACCGGCAGACGTGCCCTTTGTCTCCCCGAGCATGAAGTAGGCGGGGATCTGCTCCCGGCTTAGCCGGGCCACTGCAGGGATCACGTGATCCGACCGGTTGAGGATCAGGAGGTATCGGGCGGGCGGCACCGACCGAGGGTCGCGGTGACTTATGTTGGCGAGTGGGAACGTAGCCCTGCCGTTGGCTGTGTGGCTGGTGTCGAAGAAGTCGACCTCACCTGACACGGTGACCGCGACGTTCTCCAGCCACGCATCGGATGAGGTTGCCCCCGCATATATGGCCGGCTCGTCGTTGGGATCGAGGCCGTAGGTCTTGGCGAAACAACCCGCCTCGGTGGTACGCACCACTCCCCCGGGCATCAGGGCCACGAAGTCGTCCTGGACCGGCAGCGAAAGCGCCTGGCGCCGGAACGTGGTCGTGGTCTTTCCGGTGCCGGAGAGACCGATTATCAGCATCGACTCCTCTTCACCGGATCGGGTCGACTCGGGCGGGAAAGTCTTCAGACCGGCATGAAGCGCAAGACCGCCACGGTCGTAAACCAGCTTGTTCCACATCCTGAGCCCACCCATCTTCGACTCGCCGAAGTAGTCGGAGCCGAATACCCGGGTCACCCAGTTGTCCAGGTCGACGATGATAAGGCGGTCGTCCGGCTTGCCTGGCGCGGGGAGCGTCGGTGTGTAGATAACCGTGAATTGGGGCTCCCAATCGTCATCGGGCGGGAAATAGAGCTGCGCCTGCATACCGGCGATGTTCGGCTGTGTTGCCTCGATCAGCAGGCGAGCCCCGGTCCTGAAGTCGGGATCGGGGCCGATGTAGCCCTCGATCAGCAGCATCTCGAGGCCAGCGATGTGCTCGTCCTGGGTTGTGGCCCATGTGTCCGCCTCCGCCCGAGAGATACAGTTCTGGTGAATCTCGGTGTCCGAGACGAAGAAAGTCGAGTTTTTCAGCCTGGCGGTCACTTCCGCTTTGTAGTTGAGATTGCCGAACTCGGTCTCGGTTATGCGCGGCATGCGCTCCCTGGCCAGGGACTTGAGTCTCCGCTGTGTCGGGTTTCGGTCAATCGAGGTGGCATTGGGCAAATCAATCATGATCAGGGGTCCCCGAGGTGGGAGCCAAGAGCGTAATCGGAGGACTTCCCAGGACGAATCTGGAAAGAGGCCACAATCTCAAGGGCAGCTCCAACTTGCCGATATGGTCGGTGTCATGCCTCCCCGGCAAAACACACGTCGGCCCGACGCCCACCTCCCATGGGCATGGGTCGTTTCAGTCGCTCTGGTCGTCGCAGCATGCGGTGTCACCGATGTCGGAAACGCCCCCACGACGGACCCATCACCCACGACGACGCGAGTTCCTCCGCCCCCGATCCCGACTACCACCGTCCCATCGCCTTCAACGACGGCTGAAGAGAGCCACGAGCAGCAGGCTCCGCTGGTTCCCGATTTGGGCCCCCACCAGACCCTCGTGGCACTGGCCCACGGAGAGTTGGAGGTCTACTCAGCACCGGAGGGCACCGACGTGGCCATGACGCTTCCCGCCACGACGATTCTGGGGACACCGACCGTCCTCGGCGTCGTCGAAGTGACCAACGACGGCTGGGCGCTGGTTCGACTTCCGGTGAGGCCCAATGGAAGCACCGGTTGGATCAAATTCGAGAGTGTCGACTTCTATGTCGTTGACGGGCGGATCGTGGTCGATCTCAGCGAGCGAACACTGACCTACTACGCGGAGGGGGAAGAGATCCTCATCGCGGAGGTGGCAATCGGCAGCACGCGAAACCCGACACCAACCGGCGAGTTCTTCATCACCGATAGTGTCGAGCTCGCAGACCCGAACAGCCCGTGGGGGCCCCACGCGCTTGGGCTTTCTGCCTACTCGGACACCATCACCGAGTACAACGGTGGGCCCGGCATCATCGGAATCCACGGAACCAACAAGCCAGGGTCGATCGGCTCGGCTGCCTCCCTGGGATGTGTGCGAATGCCGAACGAGGCGATCACCGAGCTCTACGCGCTGGTGACCCTGGGAACTCCCGTGGAAATCAGGGCCTGATTCCGACGAACGCGCCGGACACCACGACCTCTTCTCGCTCGACGACTTGGGCCTCGACCGCAAACCCGCCTTCCGTGTTCCAGACGCTGGTGCGGATGGTCTCACCGGGAAACACGTGACCGCTGAACCTGGCCCGGAAAGACTCGAACTGCTGCGCGTCGCCGCCCAGGGCGGTGTCGACGACCACCTTGCCCACGATCCCGTACGTGCAGAGGCCATGAAGGATGGGGCGCGGGTAACCGGCCGCCGCGGCAAACGCCGGGTCGGCGTGCAGCGGGTTCCGATCACCGGATGCGAGGCGATAGAGCAACGCCTGTTGCGGCAGGGTTGGAGACTCGACCGCGTGATCAGGAGGTCTACTTGGGGCCTCGACGACCTGGCTGGGCCCCCGATCGCCGCCGAAACCTCCCTCACCTCGCACGAATATCGATGAGCGGTTGGTGAAGATGTCCTCCCCGGTCTCCGCCAAGGTGGAAACGACCTCGAAGACCACGAGCGCGCCACTCCCCTTGTCATAGATACCGGTGAGCCTGCCCTCTTGCGTGACCGTGCCTGCAAGGGGGACTGGTTTGTGAACCAAGAGCTCCTGAGTCCCGTGAAGCACCTGGGCCAAGGAGACATCGAGCCCATCCACCGACATCATGTTCACGAAGAGCTGGAAAGGCGGGACCGTGCCGAACGTGGGCACTGCCTGCAGCTCGCCCTCGAGAACGTAGCGAAGCTCGTCACCATTCGTTGGCTCACTCCCGGCTCCCAGGGCCAGGTTGTAGAGGATGATGTCGTCTTCTGACCAGGTGTAGCCCGGCCCCTCGATGCGAGCTCCGAGGGCCCGTTCCACGTCGATGGGCATGATCAGCCCTGCAATAACTGAGCCAGCAGCATGATCTCTTCCTGGCTTGTGGACGGGATGATGTGCTTGGAGACGTCCCGGATCTCCTCGATGTGCTCAGCGATGTCCTCAACCGAGGGGGGGTCGCCCTGACCCGCAAACCAGCCGTTGTTCGTGCCGAGGAAGATCCTCCCGTAGCGACCACCTCCTGCGGTGAAGATCTCGTGGCTGTGCTGATTGGCCTCAGAGCACAGGTACACCACCATGGGGGTCACCTGTTCCGCCTTGGCCACCTCGATGAAGGGCAGCCCCTCGGTCATCCGGGTGAGCGCGACCGGAGCGATGGCGTTGGACTTGATGTTGTATTTCTTCCCTTCGACCGCCACAACACTGCTCAGCCCGGCGAGGCCGGCTTTGGCCGCCCCATAGTTGGCCTGGCCGAAGTTGCCGAACAGACCCGAACCAGACGAGGTGAACACGAACCGGCCGTACCCTTTCTCCTTCATCACGCGAAACGCCGGCATCGACACGTAGAACGCGCCTTTCAGGTGGACGTCGAGCACGGCCTCCACCTCCGAGGGCTCCATCTTTGCAAAGGACTTGTCCCGGAGGATTCCCGCATTGTTGATGACGATGTCCACGGTGCCATATGCGTCAACAGCGGTCTGCGTGATGGAGGCACCGCCCTCCGGAGTGGCGACGGTGTCGTAGCTGGCAACGGCCTCACCTCCGCCAGAGGTGATCTCTTCGACCACCCGGTCGGCGGCAGACTGCGACCCGCCGGTGCCGTCGACCGCGCCGCCAAGGTCGTTCACGACGACCCTTGCGCCTCTTCGTGCCAGCTCCAATGCGTAGGTGCGGCCCAGACCGCCTCCGGCGCCGGTGACAATGGCGACGCGGTTGTCGAAGGTGATCGGTTCGCTCACGTGACGGTTGAGCTCAGACGCCGGTGTACATCAGATCGATCTGATCTGCGTACCGGTCGTGGACCACTCGCCGCTTGAGTTTGAGCGAAGGCGTGAGCTCGCCGGAATCAGGCGTCCACTCGTCCGGGACGATGATCCACTTCTTCACCTGCTCCACCCGGGAGACGTGCTCATTGGCCTCATTGACAGCCCTTGCGATCTCGTCCTGAACCTCGGGCAGTCGGGAGAAGTGCGGGAGATCTTGGTACTCGATCCCGTTGGCCTCCGCCCAGGCGGGCGCCTCCTCTGCATCGAGAGCAATGACCATCGACAAGAACTTGCGCTGGTCGCCGATCATGCATGCCTTTGAGATGAGTGGGTGGTTGCCCAGCAGCGTCTCCAGCTTGGCCGGGGCAATGTTCTTCCCGGCGGCGGTGATGATGATCTCCTTCTTGCGCCCGACGATCCAGACGAAGCCGTCCTCGTCGATCCGGGCGAGGTCGCCGGTGTGGAGCCACCCATCTCCGTCAAAGGCCTCTCTGGTCGCTTCGTCGAGCTTGTAATAACCCTCGGTGACTATGCCGCCTCTGATCTTCAGCTCGCCATCCTCCTCGACAGCTACCTCGACACCGGGCAGTGGCTTTCCGACTGAGCCGAACTTGTTCTCACCGGGAAGTGTTGCCGTTGCCGGGCCGGTGTTCTCCGACATCCCATAGATCTCATACAGAGGAACTCCTATCACGTGGAAGAACCGGAGAAGGTCAGGGGTGATTGGCGCGGCAGCGGTGACCGCCACCTTCACCTCATCCATGCCTAGTCCTTCCCTGACCTTGGAAAGGACGATCTTGTCGAGCACACCCGCCAACGCCGGGCCGCTCCGTCCACTCTCCTCCGCCTCGACGCGCTTGGTGTTCACAGCCAGCGCTCGATCGAGGAGCACCTTCTTGACGCCGGACGCCTCGGCGAACCGCGCCATGAGCCGGGCATGGAACTTCTCGTATACCCGAGGCACTCCTACGAAGAGGTTCGGCTTCGCTTCCTGTATGTATTCGAGCACCGAGGCCAGGTTCGGGCAGTACCACACCTGGCCCGCCAGGTAGGTGCCGAGGTAGTGGGTTGCCAGTCGCTCGGCGATGTGGGCCAGCGGCAGATAGGAGACCATCCTCATCCCCAGCTCCAGGTCTTCGGCTCGTCGGAGGCTCTCCAGAGTCCAGACCACGTTGCGCTGGCTGATCATGACTCCCTTCGGCGTGCCCGTGGTGCCCGACGTGTAGATCAAGGTCGCCAGGGTGTCCGGGGTGATGGCGCGCGAAGAACGGCCAACCGCATCCGGGTCCCCTTCGAGATGCTTGCGCCCCTTTTCGATGAGCTCCTCCCAACTGAGGACCCAATCGGCGGTGTCGTAGTTCTCGGCACCCGACATCAGCACCACATATCTGAGGTTGGGCAACTCAGATCGGATCTCCTCCCATCGCTTCATGAACTCGAGGTCCTCGAGGATGGCGACCGTGGCGCGGCTGTTGTCAGCGATGTACTGGATCTGCGTTGCTGCAAGGGTCGAGTAGATCGTTATCGGGCTTGCGCCGGCGTGGACGACTCCGTAGTCGGCAATGACGTGCTCGGGTCGGTTGCTCGCCATGATCGCGACGAACTCGCCCTCTCCGACACCCAGGGTCTGGAGACCCGCCGCGACCCGGTGCACCACTTCCCGGTACTGGGACCAGGTGAGGCTCTCCCAACCGCCGTTCTTCCAGTGGATGGCCGGTTGGTCTGGGTAGCTCTCAGCGTTTCGGTTGAAGAAGTCGACGATCGTCTTGCCGTCGACGACCGCGTCGATCTCGGCTCGCTCAGCGAGAATTGCCGGGTCGGTCACAAGTCTCCTCCGTTTCTCAGGCAACGGCTCCGGAACTTCGGAGCTTACCGATTTGATCCGGGGTATATCCCAGCCCGTCGAGAACCTCGTCGGTGTTGGCGCCCGGAGACACGGGCACACCAGGTACCTCCCGGGCCGACCCGGAGAATCGCGGCGCCGTCCCGGGCTGCAAGACACCCCCAACCTCGACGAACGTCGAACGGTGGATGTTGTGAGGATGGCCCGGGGCCTCGGTCATCGAGAGCACAGGAGTGACGCAAGCGTCCCCTCCCCGGAATCTCTCCTCCCACTCGTCTCTGGTCTTCTCCCGGAAACGGGCCGCAAAAAGGTCCCTCATTCGGGGCCATCCGGCCCGGTCCATCTGTGGGGGAAGCGAATCCGGGTCGAAACCCAGCCCCTCAACGAGACTCGCGAAAAACTTTGGCTCGAGAGCTCCTACCGCGACGTGCTTTCCGTCTGAGGTCTCATAGACCGAGTAAAAGGGCGCAGCACCGTCCAGGAGATTCGAATGTCGCTCGTCGACCCACCAGCCTTCGGCCATGTAGCCATGCGTCGCGGCGGAGAGCAACGCAGAGCCGTCGAGCATCGCTGCATCCACCACCTGGCCCTTGCCTGTCTGTCTTGACTGCAGAAGCGCGGCAACGAGCCCCAGAGCGAGCATCAGCCCCCCACCCCCGAAGTCCCCGACGAGGTTGAGCGGTGGCACCGGCTCTTGGGCTCCGCCAATGGCGTGCAAGACGCCAGAAAGTGCGATGTAATCGATGTCATGGCCGGCCATCGCTGCATACGGCCCATCCTGGCCCCATCCGGTCATTCGCCCGTACACAAGACTGGGATTGACCTCGAGACACTTTTCGGGCCCGATCCCAAGCCGTTCCATCACGCCGGGACGGAACCCCTCGATCAGCGCATCCGCCGATGCGGCGAGCCGCAAGAGGACCTCCGCGCCCCCTTCGGACTTGAGATCGACAGCGATTGATCTCTTCCCCCGATTCAAGACGTCGAATCGCCCGGAGCCTGCCGGGTCGGTCCGGACCTTCTCGGTCCGGTCGACACGGACGACGGCGGCCCCGAGATCGGCGAGAAGCATCCCACAAAAGGGAGCTGCGCCGAGGCCCGCCATCTCGATAACACGGACACCACTCAATGGCCCTGGCATCAGCGCCCGCCCGAGATGGTCTCGGCGCTCTCGATCAGCACGGGAACGTATTCGAGGGATTCGTTGGTCGTGAACGCACCTGCCGTGACCAGGGTGAGGATCAACCCATCGTCGTCATCAGGGCGTAGAGGGTCGATCTCTTTGGGGATACGGTTGACGCCAACCGTCACCTCAGCGGGCCCTGACCACGATGAGATACCGGCGATAGTCGTGCCTGTGGGACCTTGCAGGGACGAGACCCAGGCCATGATCACCGGACGCTGGAAGATCGGGATCATTGGCACATGCCTCAAGTAAGCACGGTCGGCCTCGTGATAGAGAGCGACTCTGCTCGCCGGATCGATCTCGGTTTGGGCCTCGATGACCAGATTCTCCACCTCAGGGTCGCAGAAGCGGATCACGTTCAAAGCTCCATGGCCATTTGGGGCTTCCCCTTGACAGATGAACCTGGAGTCACCCAGGTGCGGGTCGGCGGAGAAGGCCCAGGGAAAGCTGATGATCTGCCACTTGTCGGGGCCCCCGAAGAGAAAGTCCTCGGCAAACAGCGCCGTTGGCGCGAGGAACTCTCCGATCACCTCGATGCCCACCAAGGCCATGGCATCACGGAAGCTCTCGAAGAGGGCCAAACGCCATTGGTCCCCGATCGTGGTCGCGTACGAGAACGACATCCTCGCACCATCGCAGCTGAACACGCCATCGTCTTCGAGGTCGCATCCTTGGTCGATCATTCGCCGCCTGGCCAGGTCGGGATTGAACTCGGAGGGGAAGTTAGGGAGATAGTGGGCGGAGGCTCGAGACCACACCGCGCTGAGAAGGAGACCGGCCTCAGGATCTATTTCACGAAGGTATTCCTCGACAAACGTTTGCGGGTCGAAGGAGAGGTTGATGACCCTCCTCACCCACTCCTGGCCCAGCAAAGGGTCATCGAGGTTGAAATCAATGTGGTCCCAAACGGGACCCGGGCCCACGTCGAATTCGACACCGTCCATGCCCTCCAACCCATCGACCACCCAATCGACTGCGGGTGGGAACCAGAGGTCTAGCTCGCTCGACCGCATCCGCTCCAGACCGTCTCGGACGCTATCCAATCGGACGAACCGGATTGACTCGACGTCGCCCGAGTGTGGGCTCTCGGGGTTCCGCAACAAGATCACCTCCTCACCGACGGGCCCCAACACGAAAGACCCGGCTGAGACCGACAGCGGGTCCTCGGCGTGGGCCGGCACGACGACACCGAACAGCGTCTGCCATGGACCGTACGGCTCGGAGAAGGCGAACAGGATCGTCTTGTCGTCCGTTGCCTCGAAACCGGTGATCAGCGAGTAGCCCGGGGAGGATGATTGGGCCTCGTATGTGTGGATGAAGTCGTCCGATGTGACAGGGGTCCCATCGGACCAGGTGGCGTCGGGGCGAATGTCGTAGCGGATGCAGAAGACGTCTGGACAAAGTTCGGGCTCGGTCGTCGCAGGAGCGAAAGTTGTGGTGTCGGCCGTCGTCGAGGTGGGTTTCGGACCCTCGGCACAGGCAACCGCCACCAATGCAACGGCGAGCCCAGCGAGAGCCAGCAGCTCAGGCCGAGGCGGGCTCGGGATCTTCATCGAGGACAACGTCGTGGCGTTTGCGCGACTCCGAGATGATCGCCTGGATGATGCCGGTAACCGGGAGAGCCAGGATTACACCGATCCCACCCAGGAGCG
>JAWWBL010000028.1:0-18816 GCA_033720975.1 Acidimicrobiia bacterium
ACCGTCCAGGGCGAACATGAGGATCACTACATCATCCGCCCAGCCAAGAACGGGGATCATCTCAGGGATCAGGTCGATAGGGCTCACCACGTAAGCGGCCGCCAGAGCGAGTGTGATTTTCGCCCTTCGGGGCACGCGCGGATCCTTTAACAGCCTTCCAACCAACTTGACCAGATTCGGAAGCATCATGGCGGCGTCGGTGACCAGCTTTCGTGCCTGAACCGGGATGTGCCCCTCGGGAGGAATGATGTCGTCGGGTTGCACCCGGTCTTTCTGGTCAGTCATTCCACGTCGATCTTATGACGGGTGGTTTTCATGTCTTCGTTGTCGCCTCTCGTAGCCGCCCCAAGCTCGTCGATGACCGCCTCCACGGCCTTGAGCCCCTCGACGAGAGCCTGGATCAGATGCACCGCCGCCCTCTTCCCGGCACGCTTCAAGATCTCTGCGTTTATCCCCTTGCTCATGGCTTCGCCAGACCTCCGAAAGTCACGCGGAGCGTGTTGTTGTCCATCTGGGCCCGTGTCACTTCTCGACGATGAAGAGCGTCAGGAAGGACGAATGACCTCTGGTAGGGCCCGAGGCGGATGTAGAGCTCGTTTCCCACCCGGGACACGTCCAGGTCCGACTTCTCGACGAGAGGTATGTCGAGTTCCATCGTGACCGAGTCTTGCGTCTCGACGATTCGGAATGGGCTTCGCGCTTGAAATCCGGTCAGCGGGTCGACCTCGTCGTACAGCTCGGATGCCATCAGCCTCAAGCGGTCCAAACCAACCATCTCGTCGTCGAAGAGCCTCAACGAGAGCCTCGGTACATCGCCAAACGCCTGGTCGATTGCGTCGAGATGACCCTTTTGGATCGAACGCCAACGATCGAAGTAAGGGTCCGAAACGAAGTCGGGCAGCACCCGGTTGACCACCACCCCGTCGATCCCGTAACCAAATAGACCCAGATAGCTATACGTTCTCCGCGCTTCGTCGATAACCATCTTCTCCGGATTGACGACGAGCCGAGCGGAGGTGATCTCCGAGGCGGCAAAGAGATCACGGACACCCTCGATCGAATCGAACACCGATTGTGCCGCGCTGAACACCTCATCCTCGGGGATAGGCAGGTCCGTGATGCGCGTGAGAATCGGCCGCGCCGCACGCATGATCCGGCGCTCGGTGGGCATGACCTTCTCGAAATACCAGGAGAGCACTTCCGGTAGGGAAAGCAGACGAAGAGTCTCCGCCGTTGGTGCGCAATCGACCACAACGGCGTCGTAGTCTCCCGAACGCGCCAGCCTGTTCACCTCGAGCAAGGCGAACAGCTCGTCCATGCCCGGGAAGACGAGAAATTCCTCAGCCTCGATTCCACCGGCTCCTCCCCAGTCGAGAACGTCCATCAGCTGGCGTCGGATCGATCCCCAATAGCGATCGAGCTGGCGCTGGGTGTCGACCTGTTGGCCGTCCAGCCTCTCGGTCACGGAGGTCGGCTCGGTTCCAAGCTCTACGGTCAACGCATCTGCCAGGGAATGGGCCGGGTCGGTGGAGGTCACGAGCGTGCGATGGCCCAGATCCGCGGCGGCGATGGCCGTGGACGCTGCGACGGTCGTCTTGCCCACCCCGCCCTTGCCGGTGACGAGGACTATCCGCACGCCGTCAGCCTTGGCGCACCCTTTTGCGGAGGCCTCTCAGGGCCGTCGTGACGATCTGTTTCTCCACTTGGCGGCGGAGAAAGCCCGGCACGGTGAAATTCGGCTCCACAGTCAGCGAGTAAACCACCTCAGTAGCGCCGTTCGTCTGCGAGAACTGGTAGGAACCTTCCAGCATCTTGAGATCGGCGCCCTCCTCGGCGACCCAACTGAGCCGTGTAGGCCTCTCGTGGGTGTAACGAAGTACGTATTCGATCTCTTTTATGTAACCCTCGACCACGAACTTCGCCCTCTCCACTCTGCCGTCGGCGTCCTCCGAGAGCACCTCGACTTGCTTCACACCGCTCGCCCATTCCGGATATGAGGCGACGTTTGCCGCAACGTCGTACAACTCTTCGGCGGTGGCGTCAATCTCGAGAGTTTGGAATGTGCCTTCGGCCATTGGGTCTCCGCTCCGCCAGGGAGGCTACCCAATCCGCCCGGCTCTCACCACCCCGTCACGAAGAGCGAGGAAGCGACCGGTAGCCCGGAAATAGCCGGCGTTGAGGCAGATCGTCGGCCCGACCCGCCACGTTGTTGCTTGGGCTTGGTGCACATCGCCGAACAGGTGGTACTTCGGTCTGTGGCGCCGGATGTACCCGAGAACGGGCTCGGAGCCGCGTTCCTGCCGGCCGGTGACTACATCGTGACGGAGCGCTCTGACTGCAGCGGGGACGTGGGTGCAAAGGACGTCGACCGGGCCGAGGTCGTGGAGCATGCGCTCCATGTCGTCGTCAGACACTTCCCCTCGGGCTCTCAGCGGCGTGACTGTCCCCCCTCCAACCAAACCGATGCGAAGGCCCTCTGCTTCAACGGTTGCCCCGTGGGCGTATTCAAAGGACTCGGGCAGGCACGCCACGAGCGCTTCCGGGTGGTCGACATTGCCATGGATGACCCACCCTTCCCCCCCGTCGAGTTCTGCTGCCGCCCTCTCGTACTGAGTCGATATCGCCTTCCCGATATCGACCCTGACGTCTTCGATTCGGTCACCGACGTGATCCGACCAAAGAGCGCGCATCGCGCCGTAGTCGTTCCATCCTCGGGCCCTCGCCGCCTCACGTGCAAACTCGATTCCGAGGACCTCGGCGACCGCCCCTTCGCCGGTGCGATAGTCGGTCAGATTGGCCAGATCTCCCAGGATCACGACCGGGTCGCCCCGACGGACCAAACGTCCCAGCGGCCCGAAGGCGCCGTGAACATCGGATACGAAGACGATCAAGAGCTCTGTTGCCTCGCGATGTAGCGGACCCAGACGACACCCACCCCGGCACCCGCAACAGCCAGCAATGCCGAAACCGGTGTCGAGAATCCCAGGGGTGAGAACTCTGCAGCCATGCCACCCATCCCGAAACCCAAGATCGCTCCTACCGCCGACCTGCCGTTCAGCCCCAACCGTGTCCCCGGATCCTTCTCCGGTCTGCCCAAATTCGCAGCCAGGGCGCCGCCCAGGATCACCCATATGAGTGCGACAATCCCGAGCACAAGCGAGATCGCGTAGAGCGTCACCATCGAGGTTCGACGATAACTCGCGTGCCTGATGTAGAGCGGAACCGAGTCACGACACCCGCCGCTCCGTGACGATCAATCTCAGGGTCGGTACCAGCCCGGCCTCCGATAGATTGTCGATTGCCTTTTGGTGGTTCTCGCTGAGGTCCATCGGCCCGTCACCGAGCAGGAAGGTGACGACACAATCCTCGCAAGCCACCGTTTCCCTCATGGCACACTCGTCGCAATCTATGAGCATCTCAACCTCCTGGTGAACAAGGTACGGCTGAGGTGTGACACTTTCTCCGGCGGCATTAACCTCTCGGCCCAATAGTGAGCCGGATCAGCAGCCATTAGCACCGTCGCCGGCCTGGCACTCGTCGCCTTCCTCCTCTTGGTCAACGCCTTCTACGTTGCTGGAGAGTTCGCCCTTGTCACTGTGGAGCGGAGTCGCGTTTCGAGAGGAGCAGAAGAGGGCAATCGTCGTGCCCGCCTGATCCTCTCCGGATTGACCAACCTCTCATTTCACCTGTCTGGCGCGCAACTGGGCATCACGGTCTCGTCATTGGTCCTTGGGTTGGTGGCCGAGGCGACGCTCGGGCCGATCGTTCGGCCCCTCGTGACGTCCGTAGGCCTGAGCCCCAACGTCGTGCCGGGCGTGACCATCGGTGTCGCTCTGGCCCTGGGCACCTCCCTCCAGCTCGTCTTCGGTGAGCTGGTGCCCAAGAACCTGGCCATCACTTATCCGCTAGCGACGGCCAACCGAATAGGCGTCCCGATGTTGTTTGCCAACAACCTGCTCTCACCACTCATCAGGTTTCTCAATTCTGCCGCCAACCGCACGGTGAGGCTCCTGGGCATCGAGCCACGAGAGGAGCTCGCCGGGGTCCGTTCCATCGAGGAGCTGG
This sequence comes from Acidimicrobiia bacterium, assembly GCA_033720975.1. Classification (GTDB taxonomy): domain Bacteria; phylum Actinomycetota; class Acidimicrobiia; order Spongiisociales; family ZC4RG35; genus JAWWBL01. The sequence goes on from JAWWBL010000028.1 coordinate 4,066, forward strand.
AGCTCATCATCAGGGCGTCTGGCGACGGCGGGATGCTTGCGGACGAGGAACTCGGACTTCTGACGCGATCGATCGCCTTCACAGAAAACCTGACATCGGATGTGATGATCCCGAGGGTTCAAATCGTCGGCTTGCCCGCCACCGCGACTGTCGCCGACCTCCAACGGGTGTCGATTGAATCCGGACACAGCCGATTTCCCATCTACGGCAGTGACCTCGACGCGATCGAAGGCGTTGCCCACGTCAAGGACAGTCTCAGGGTCGCTCCCGAGAGCAGGGAGACCGAGCCGATCACCGACCACATGCGCCCGGCCCTGGTCATACCGGAATCACAGCCCCTGGCCACCGTCCTCTTCGAGCTTCGCACCAAGGGGTCGGGCCTGGCCATCGTGACCGACGAGTATGGAGGAACTGCAGGGATCGTTACTTCCGAGGATCTGCTCGAGGAGATCATTGGAGAGATCAGGGACGAGCACGATCCCCAAGGCTCGGACCATGCTCCCCACTCCAACGAGCTGTCCGGCCTGCTCCACCGTCATGAGGTCGTCAGCGCCGTGGGCTTCGCATGGCCAGAAGGCCGATATGAGACTCTTGGAGGCCTGGTCACGGCCCATCTGGGGCGGTTGCCCGACCTCGGTGACGAAGTTGAGATCGATGGCTGGCGGTTTCAGGTCAACAAGGTCGACGGGTTCCGGATCGATCGCGTGGGTGTCACACCACCGGAAGACGAGAGCGAATGAGCATCGCCGCCCTCCTCGTTTCGATCGTGCTCGTCATCGCAAACGGCTTTTTCGTCGCCGTCGAGTTCGCATACACCGCCTCCCGCAAACCCGCCCTCGAAGACTTGGCGGCCTCAGGAAACCGACTGGCGCGATGGGCTCTGATCTCGATGAACGAGCTGCCGGTGACTTTCGCTGGAGCACAGTTGGGCGTAGCCGGCGCATCGCTGGCGCTGGGGTTCGTCATCGAAAGCAGCCTGGAGGCCTCGGTTGAGTCTTTCTACGAGGCGATAGGTCTTCCCCATGGTGCGGTACCCACACTGGCGGTGGCGACGGCACTACTCATCGTCTCGTTCGTTCACAACGTGTTCGGGGAGATGGCACCTAAGAACGCGACGATCGCAGCCCCCGAAAAAGCTGCCCTCCTCCTCGCCGCTCCATTCCGTGCCTACGTCACCGTCCTCCGACCAATAATCTTCGCCCTCTCGTGGGTGGCGAGCACCATCCTCAGGCTGTTCGGGGTCCGGGCGCGCAATACGGTCGAAGTTAGCCACTCGGCCGACGACATAGCTGCTCTGGTGAAGACGATCGGGGCGGGCGGGATCATCGACCCGGGTTCTTCGAAGCTGCTCAGCAGTGCCCTCGCCTTTCAGGACAGGCTGGTTTCGGATGTGATGGTCCCCCGGCCCGACCTGGTCGCTCTTCCCTCAAACGCCCCTGCCGAGCTCTTCGAGCGAACCGTGGTCAGCACGGGGCATTCCCGCATCCCCGTCTATGGAGACGAGCTGGACGACATCCGAGGATTTGTCCACGCCAAGGATCTAATCGCCGTCGCTGCCGACGCGAGAGACGAGCCGATCCCGTCGCGCCTCGTGCGTCACGTGCCGGTTGTACCCGAGTCGACCCCCATCTCACCCGTGATGGAGATGATGAGGTCCGAAGGAGTCCACCTCGCTGTCGCCATCGACGAGCACGGGACCGTCTCGGGGTTGGTGACCCTCGAGGACATCGCTGAGGAATTGGTAGGTGAGATCCGCGATGAGCACGACATCCGTGAGGTCATGGAAATCCGCCCCGCGGGGCGCAACCGCTATCTAGTCGCCGGGCAGACCCGGACCGACAAGCTCGCATCGGTGGGCATCTACCTTGATGACGGAGAGTTCGAGACCGTCGGCGGTTACGTGATGGATCAGCTGGGTCGGGTTCCCCGCCGGGGCGACACGGTGCGCACCGACGAGTTCAGCATGACGGTCAGGCGAATGGACGGTCGACGGGTCAGAGAAATCGAGGCCGTGCGTATTGAAAGCAGGGGACGCACACTCGCAGAGTGATGCCGCGGGGCCGGTGAGCCGACGTCAGTTACCGAAATCGAAGCCCTGGGCCTCCAACCATTCTGCAGCCAGTAGTCCAGGGTCCTCACCGTCGAGATCAGCACGTTTGTTCAGCTCGATCAGATCTCCCTGGGTGAGCGCCAGCGAGACCGCCTCCAAGACCGAGACAAGATCCGTTCCGTGGGTCTCGACCACATCGAGCCGTATCGCAGGCACCAGATTCTCCGCTGGGTTGAGGCCGCGATCGTCGTCGAGAACCACCCAACCTCTCTCAGCGATGATGCCCTGGCTGCTGAAGAGGAGTGCGACGTCGACCTCTCCCCCCTCGAGAGCCGCGATCGTTATGGGACCGGCGACGTCGAGTGGCTTGAACTCGGCAAATTCGAGCCCGTAGAGGTCCCGTAGCCCGATGAGGCAGAACTCCCGTTCAGGACACTCCGGGGGCCCGCCGAACACCAGTTCACCTGCAACCGGCTGCAGGTCAGAGACGCTGGCCAACCCGTACTGCGCTGCCGTCTCGCCTGTCACGACATATGCGTTCTTGTCTTGGGCAGGGCTATACGCGAGGAGCGTCACGCCAAGAGGCTCGAACAGGCTCTTGGCCTCTTGATAGGTGGACTCCGAGTCTGAAGTGGGGCTGCCACCTAGAAACGAGTCCAGGGTGCCTATGTACTCCGGGACCAGATCGATCTCTCCGCTCTCGAGTGCCGGCTTGACCACCTCACGATTTCCCAGGTTGAGCTTTCGGTCCACAGTGAACCCGGCCTGCTCGAGAGCCTGGGCGTAGATCTCGGCAACGATCACCGACTCGTTGAATCCGAAAGACGAAACGATGATCGGCTCGTCGGCCCCACCGCCTCCCGGCGCACACGACACGGCAACAAGTGCTAGTGCGAGCGCCGCCCCGACGGTACGGCTGCGGAAGCTGTTCCGCATGGGTCTCATCTCCTTGGTTTCGAGGGCGGGCGGCAGCGGAGCGCGAGGCCACCCTCGCGTCATAAACCTTTCATCGCTTCGGGTGATTCCCGATCACGAAGAAAGCAGGACACCCCGAGGAGTGGTCGCCTTCTGAGCTCGGGCGAGGCCGAATTCGGCCAACACAGCCAGCACAGCCACGAGTAGAGCACCCACCATGATCTCTCCTTGATCCTGAGTAGCGAATCCGTCGATGATGAACCTTCCCAAACCACCCCAGGCGGTGAGCGCACCCAAGGTGGCAGTCGCGATCACCTGAACGAACGCAATGCGCACGCCTTCGACGATCAGAGGCATCGCCAAGGGCAGTTCGACACGGAGGATGACGTCTCGCTCCCTCATCCCCATGCCACGCGCCGCCTCGACGGTCTCCTGGTCAACCCCAAGGATCCCCGCAACAGCGTTCGTGAACACCGGAGGTGCCGCCAGCGCCACCAGAGCCACGAGAACGGGCCAGGGTGTGCTCACGCCGGCTCCGAGGTTGACGAGGAGCAAGAACGCTATAGCCAACACACCGAACGACGGGACAGCTCGCCCAATGTTCACCACCGCCGACGCCAGCTCGGCTCCTCGCCTCACGTGGCCAAGCCACAGCGCCAGCGGGAGAATGAGTAAAACGGCAACGAGGGTCGCGGCGATCGACACCCATATGTGCTCCCACGATCGAGCCCAGATCGACCCTGAGCCGCTCCACGTGGCGGGGTCGGCGAGAAACGCAGCCAATTCGTCCCAGACGGTCACACTCGCGCCTCCCACGGAGTCACAAGGCGTTTGAGCCCTATGAAGCCAAGATCGAGAGTTGTGGCGAGAGTCACCGAGAGCACCACTCCGACGATTATCTGGGTCCAGAAAAAGGTGTTGAGGCCGCGGAGGATGAAGAAGCCGTATCCTCCAAGCCCGAGAACCGCTGATACGGTGACCAACCCGACCGTGGTCACGGTCGCAATGCGAACACCGGCGATTATCACGGGGAGTGCCAGGGGAACTTCGGTCTTCCAGAATCGACCTCGTGGCGTGTAACCCATCCCGTCGGCGGCCTCCTTTATCGCCGCGGGAACGCCATTCACCCCAGCGACCACATTCCGGATCAGGATCAGAAGGGTGTACGAGGTCAATGCGATGATCGCGTTGGTCGCGTTCAGGCCAACGACCGGGACGAGGATGGCGAAGGTGGCCAGAGAAGGGATGGTGTAGAGGACTCCAGCCATCACTGTGATGGGCCCATATGAGCGGCGCCATCTGAGCGCGACCATCGACAGGCCGATCGACAACACGAACCCGATCATGACCGGGACAGCGGTCAGATAGAGGTGCTCCAACGTCCGGTCCAAGATCTCATCCCAGTTCCTGGCGACCCACTCCCAGTCGAAAAGCGGCCTCTCCTGGGCGAAGATCAATCGGTCACCTCGTGGGCGATGGCTTCCAGGTCGAGCATCCCGCAGTAACGACCGTCCTCGACCACGACGGCAACTCGGGCGCGGTTGGTCACCACGGCGTCGAGAGCCTCACGCAAAGAGGCCGAGCTCTCGAGGGAAACGAGGAACGGCTGCGGCTCTACCGAGTCGAGGCGCTTTCCCTCGACATCTCGATCGTAGGCCCAGCCGAGGAGCTTCTCCCCATCCGCCAAACCCACCCAGTCGATCTCATGCTCTTTCATAACCTCCAGGGCGTGTTCAGGCGAGTCTTTGATGTCGACGACCGGACCGCGGGGCAGGTCCATGTTCGATACCGGCAGCAGGGCCAGCCTCTTCAAGCCGCGCTCGCCGCCGAGAAAGTCGGCCACGAACTCTGATGCGGGGGAGGCGAGGATGCTCTCGGGTGCCTCGTACTGCTCGAGGGTCCCACCGAGGTTCATGACCGCTACGCGCGTGCCCAGGAACACAGCCTCGTCGATGTCGTGTGTGATGAAGACAACCGTCGTGCCCAAGGCTCGCTGAAGCTCGAGGAACTCGTCCTGCAGTCGGCCCCGAACCACCGGGTCGACGGCACCAAAAGGCTCATCCATCAACAACACCGGTGGATCGGCGGCGAGCGCTCGTGCCACGCCAACTCTCTGTTTCTGGCCACCCGAAAGCTCGCTGGGGTACCTGTCGAGCATGTCGTGGCTAAGGCCCACCATCGAGATGAGCTCATCTACTCGATCCGAGACCTGGTGTTGGTCCCACCCGAGGAGATCGGGCACGGTTGCGATGTTGTCATAAATGGTCCGATGTGGGAACAAGCCAACGTCCTGAATCACATAGCCGATCGACCGTCTCAGCTCATGTGGAGGGACCGACATCGCATCCCTGCCCGCAACTTCGATCCTCCCCGAGGTGGGCTCGACGAGGCGGTTGATCATCTTGAGTGTCGTCGTCTTGCCGCAGCCCGATGGTCCAACCAGGGTCACCAGTTCCCCCTGAGAGACATCGAGACTCAGCTTGTCCACGGCCGGTCGCGAAGAGCCAGGGAATACCTTGCTCACTTCCACCAGGCGAATCATCGATGACCCAGCCACTCGTGCTCCTGCGGGATAGCTCAGCCGACTCGGGAAAGGAAACTGAGGATCTCGTCCACGTATTTCTGCGGGTTCGACTGGTACGACCCCAGGTGTCCGGCCCCCTCGAACTCGACGAGGGTCACCCGGTCGGAGGCCGATGCGGCGAACTCCCGGCTCAAACCTATAGGAATTTCGGAGTCTTCGACTCCATGGAGAATGAGCACAGGCTTACGCAGCGACGTGGCATCGTCCAGGTAGTCGATTCCCTTCCAGTTGACCTCGCTCCTCAGCGAGGTGAACACCTTCGCCACGGCCGAAACCGTGACGGGGGTGGGAAGCGACACGACCGGAAGCTCTCGGGCGGTGATTTGAGCGTCTACGACCTCCGACAGGTCCGTAAGAGGCGAATCGAAGATCGCCCCTCGAACCGCCTCGATGTCCACCCGGCGCAGATACGAGAGGATGTGTCCAGCTCCCGCATCGAACCCACTCAGCACGACTCGCTGCGCACCCTGGGCCCGGGCGTAGCTGACGGCGGCCTCGATCTCCCGATGCTCAGCGAACCCATACCGGTAGTACCCGCTCGGGTCGGGCTGCTGTCCGCTGTCGTTGCGATATGTGATGGAGAGCTGTGGGTAGCCGGCATTCTGCAGTTCCTCGAAGAGGTACTCGGGCTGCGAAGGTGTTGTCCCCACACCGTGGACGTGGATCACCCACATTGTCCTGGTCCCAGGCAGATACCACGCCTCGAACTCACCGAGTGGGGCTTCGTAGCTGACCTGCTCGATGCGGTAGTCGCCAGTCGGGAGCGATACCTGTTCGCCACGCACCTTGAAGCGGTCTTCGATGATCAAATCGGAGTAGTACCACCCCGCGGCGGCGTGGTATACGAGCAGGATGGCCACAGCCAGCCAGAGGGTCCCGCGGAAGATCGAGCGCATCGGCATGGTCTTAGATTCTGCCTCGTCTCAGGCCACCGGCAACAGCAAACCGCCGACCAAATGCTCTTCGTCATCGGTCACCGGGATCGGATCGGATCCGAACGTGGGCTCGAGGGCGTGGGCCTCGTCCAGTGTGTCGTCCTGACGCACCGATACGGCCTCCTCCATCACGGACCCGACCGGTGCAGCGCCTGCTTCCAACAGCTGTGCTCTCTTCACCAACCCCACCAAGCGACCCTGGTCGGCAACGGCGAGCGTGTCTTCGCGGTGGAACCGCAGGGTGTCGTCTGCGGTCCGGAGCGGAGCTACGTATACCGGATCCCCCATGAACCTGTAGACGCGATCAGGAGCCGACCGGACGATCACCGCACCGGCCTGGGCAGTTCGCCGGAGCCTTGCTCCCGGTCCCATCATCGATCGCTGCAGCCATGATCCGCCCGGTGCCCCGATCACCAGCAGTGCGCCAGGCTCCAACTGCTCGACGATGTCGCCCACTCCCTCCACCTCGACCACCCTTCGGTTGACTTCCGGAAGCTCGTCCCCGATTTGCTCCAACACGCCCCTCGCATCGAAATCCGAATCTTCTGGTCCAGCGGCCGAAACCATCTCCGCCTCCACGTCGAGCGACGAAGCCAGGCGGCGCGCCGTGGTCGCGGCCAGCAACGAGTGCGGACCGCCGCCGACGGTCGCAACCACCTTGGTGACCTTGCTGGGATCGAAATCGACGGGCACCGCGATATTCACCAAGTCGAAGCTGCCCGGCATTTTGCGGGAGACCAGCAGGTCAGCTCGGTGCTCGATGCACTCCTCCGCCAAATCCCCCTTGATGCGGGCCGATTCGCCGCCGCCAAGCAACTCAGCCAATTCCGAGCATCCTCTTCCCCTTGTCCAGACGACTTGCTCGGTACGGCCGGCGGTCATGCCCAGCAACATACTGCGTCGGCACGCAAAGGCGTGCACGCTCGTCACGACAAGTCAGGTCTGCAAGGATCGGCTCATGGAGTTCTCAGAGGTTCTTGCCAGGCGCCGAATGGTGCGCAACTACACAGATGAGCCGATCGGGTCAAGCTCATTGGACAAGATCGCCGACGCGGCGTTCCGTGCGCCATCCGCCGGTAACAGTCAGGCGCTGTCGGTGATCGTTGTCACCGACCAAGAGCGTCGCGAGGCGATCGCCGGGGTAGCCAACGAGCCCGCGTATGTCTCAATGGGCTTCGACCCGTGGGTCTCGAGAGCCCCCGCACATCTGATCATTGCGGTCAGCGAGCAGATCTATCACGATCGGTATCGGGAGCCCGACAAATTGGGCCCCGATGGTGAGATCGACTGGCCGGTGCCGTTCTGGTGGGTCGATGCCGGAGCGGCCATGATGGCCGTCCTCCTCGCAGCAGTCGACGAGGGCTTGGCGGCCGGATTCCTCGGGGTACATTCGCTGCCTGACCTGGCGGCACTCCTGGACCTCCCCGACCACTATCTCCCTATTGGCGTCATAACTCTTGGTCATCCGGCGCCGGATCGTCGCTCCGGAAGTCTCGATCGGCCCAAGAGACCCCGTGAAACGGTGGTTCACCGCGAGGTGTGGGGCTCCTGATCTCCTCCGGGGAGCATCCGCTCCAGAACTGTCAGAGCATCAGGCAAGTCACTCTCACGCACGATCACCCTGACGCCTTCGAAGACGTCCATGTGAGGGAAAGTGGCTGAGAACAGAGGCGTCTCCACGGATGCCTCGATGCCATGCGCCGCCAGTTTTGCCTTGATCAGATTTGCCTCGGCTTCGGAGCGATAGGTTCCGACGGTCGCCAGCGACATCCCCTAACGATAAGCATCACGGGTGCGATACTCGTGTCCCGTGAATTTCGACATCACCTCTCCGGGGAATGAGCGAATCAAACAACTCGTACGGCTCAGAGAGCGGACCCGGCGCGACACCGAAGGACGGTTTTTGGTCGAAGGACAGCGTCTCCTGACCAGGGCGCTCGCCGCCGGGTTGGAGCCGATCGAGATCTATTGCGACGGGAGCGTCCCGGTCGATGCCACAGCCCCGGTGACCACCGTTGAGCCGACGGTGCTCGCCAAGGCCTCCTATCGCAAGAAGTCTCAGGGCGTCATCGCTGTGTTCGACCAATTCAGGAGGGAACTCGAGGAAATCGAACTTGGCCAGATACCTCTTCTCGTCGCCACCGAGTCAGTGGAGAAGCCGGGAAACCTGGGCGCCATTGTTCGCACCGCCGATGCCGCTGGCGCCGACGCCGTGGTAGATGTGTCCGGCGCCACGGACTTGTTCAACCCCAACCTGCTACGCGCCTCGACGGGAGCGATCTTCACCACGCCGCTCACCTCGGCTCCCCTCGACGATCTGGCTGGATTCTGCAGCTCTCGATCGATGATGTTGGCCGTAGCCGATCCGGGTGGCGACACCTCCCTCTTCGATCTCGATCTGACCAGGCCGACATGCATCGTCGTGGGCTCAGAGGACACTGGGGTCTCGACCGAGACGGCCCACATGGCCGACGTCCTGTTCTCGATACCCATGAGGGGCTCGGTCGACTCGTTGAATGTCTCCACCACTGTGGCCGTCACACTCTTCGAGACTGTGAGGCAACGCTCGCCTCGTTGACATCGAACATATGTTCGTCTTAGCCTCTGGGTGTGGATTCGGGCTTCTTCCAACCGAGCTTCGACGATCTGTCGACACCCTTGTTCGACGTGACGTTCTGCGTACTGGATCTCGAGACGACAGGTGCGGTGCCCTCCGCATGTGAGATAACCGAGATCGGTGCGGTCAAATACCGGGGAGGAGAGCTGGTGGGCACATTTCAGACGTTTGTCGACCCAGGGGCTCCCATCCCGCCGTCCATAACGTTTCTGACCGGGATCACCCATGCGATGGTGGCCGACGCGCCCAAGGTCGATGACATCCTCCCCACTTTCCTCGAGTTCATCGGGAACGCGGTGATCGTCGGCCACAACGTGCGCTTCGACATGTCGTTCCTCGAAGCAGCGGCGCGCCGTCTTGGGATTGGGCCACTCCCCAACAAGACCTCGGACACTGCTCGCCTGGCCCGTCGATTGGTGAGGGGTGAGGTTCGCAACCTAAAGCTCCGCACATTGGCCGCTCATTTCCGCAGCCCCATAACTCCCAACCATCGGGCTCTCGAAGATGCCCGCGCGACCGCTCACGTGTTCCACGCCCTGCTCGAACGAGCCGGAACCCTTGGTGTCACCAACCTCGATGACCTCCTTCAACTCCCAACCGCCAGAGGCGCTCCCCACTACCGGAAACTCCAACTCACTGACGGCCTGCCGCGAAGGCCCGGTGTGTACATGTTCAAGGACCGTGACGGGAGGATTCTCTACGTGGGCAAGGCAACCAACTTGCGAGCACGGGTCCGTCAGTACTTCTACGGCGACACTCGGCGCTCTGTGGCGGACATGCTGCGTGAGTTGGATTCAATCGACCATTGGGAGTGTCCGACAACTCTCGAAGCCGAGGTCGCCGAGCTCCGCATGATTCACACCCATCGGCCACGCTACAACCGGAGATCTAGGCCACCCAAGGCCTCGCATTTTGTCAAGGTGACCAAGGAAGCCTTCCCGAGACTGTCGATTGCGCGCACGCTTCGTGGAGATGGGTTGGCGTACCTGGGCCCTTTTCGATCGAAGCGCGCTGCTGACCTCGTCGTCTCGGCGATCTGGGACGCATTGCCCGTCAGGCGATGCATGGGAAGGCCTGGAGCCAGATCCGGGCCTTGCGTGGCGGGTCAGATCGGCGTGGCGCGCTGTCCCTGCGACGGGTCTCTCGAGAAGTCCGAGTACCAGGCAACCATCCAGCGACTGCTCCTGGGAATCGACGACGAGCCTCGAGTGCTGCTACAGCCACTCGCGGAGAAGATGCGAAGGCTCTCCGAGTCACTGCGCTACGAAGAAGCGGGATGGGCACGGGACCGTCACGACGCTCTCGCGTCCGCGCTGGGGCGACGTCACGAGTGGAGGGCCCTGCAGGCTGCCGGGATGATTGAGGTGGAAGCCGCCGACGGGTCTCGCACCATCATCGACCACGGAATCTTGGTCGGTAGTCCGACAGATCACATCGGGGTGCTCTCGAGTGATCCGCAACCCGTCACCCAAGTCCCCCCGAGCGTCCAGTCTGCCGAAGAGGCAAGGGTCATATGGCGTTGGCTCACCTCAGAGCCGGTCCGGATCGTCGACTCGACGGCGGGGTTGTCGCTTCCTTTGCGACGGGCAGAGCGCCTGACCCCGGCGGCATAACCGCCGAGCGCCACTAGTTGTTAGCGATATGAGTAAGTGGCAGACGGCACTCTCTGTCCTGGTCCTGGTCGCTGCATGTGGGGGCACAGTGCCCACCCCTGGGGGTCTCTCCGAAGAGCTTCCAACGACCACCCCCTCGGAGTTCCAGGCACACCTCGCGACTTTGGACAAACCGGCGGTGGTCAACGTGTGGGCCTCATGGTGCCTTCCTTGCAGAGCGGAGGCGCCCCTGCTGAACCTCGCCTTCGAGAAGTACGGAGACGAGATCGAGTTCATCGGTATCGATGTTCAGGACACCCAATCGGGCGCCGCCCGATTTCTTGCAGAATTCGGGCTTCCCTTCCAGCATTTCTTCGATCCCCGCAGAGAAGTGGTCAATCACTACGGCGGCATCGGTACGCCAGTGACCATGTTCTTCGGCCCCGACGGAGAGTTGATCAGGGTCCATAATGGGATCGTTGACGAACGGACCCTTGCGGTGAACATCGACGACCTCCTCAGCCTGGGAGGCTGAGGAGGGTGGAATTCACGTTGCTCTGGGCGGCTCTCACCGGCGTGTCATTTGCCTGGCTCGGCGTGCGCTTGTGGCGGGACGGCCTTCCACCGAAACCCTTCGACGTGCTCTTAGGAGCCGGTGTCGTCGGGCTCATCACTGGGCGGTTGGCGGCCATGGTGATCCAAGGGATCAACCCTTTCAGCAACCCTGGCCAGTTCATCCTCGTCCGCGGTGGTGTCCACACCGGTTTTGCCTCCATCGGAGCTTTGGCCGCGCTGATTTGGCTTCTCCGTGGCCGGATACGGCCGATGGATGCGCTCACCCCGGCTGCCCTCTTCGCCCTTGCTGGTTGGCACGCGGGATGTGTTTGGCGATCGGCGTGCCTTGGCACCGCCTCACAGCTCCCTTGGGCCTGGTCCCAGGAAGGGAGCGCCGTCACCCGCCACCCCGTCGAGTTGTATGCCGCGGTCGGACTAGCCGCTGCGGGCCTGATCATTGGCCGTCTTCCGTTGAAGCCGTTGCTGCGCTTTGGTACCGGGCTTGGAGCCGCCGGCGCCGTCAGGCTTGTCACGGAGCCAATGCGCCACACCATCACTGGCGGCCCCGTATCGTGGTATGTAGCCGCGGTGCTGCTTGGGGCCGCCACTGCGATTGCGGGACGGGTACTCGAAGACCGGCTCGAGCGCGTTTCGACTTGAGTGTCGGCGTTTGGGGCATGACACTCACGGCCCGTGACACCCCTTGTTGAACTGGTCGGAGCAGGAGTATCCCTGGGGGGTCGTGTCATCCTCGATAGTGTGGACTTCTCGCTGGGACCGGGACAGGTGGCAGGCGTCTCCGGGCCGAACGGGTCTGGAAAGACCACCCTTCTCCGCGCTATCGCCTCCTTGACGAGAATCGACGCCGGAGACGGGATGTTGCTGGGAGCCGACCTCCGGTCGGACGAGGTCTACCCGGTGCGAGCCTCCGTAGCCTTCATCGGCCACATACCGGCTCTAATCGGAACCTTGAGTCTCGCCGAGAACTTGCGACATGTCGTCAGGCTCCGGGGTGGGGATGAGGCGAGGATCCGGCGGGTACTAGACGTTGTCGGCCTTGGCGAAGCCGTCTCGGTGCGGGCAGATTCGAGCTCGTTCGGAACGCAGCGGCGGCTCGAGGTCGCCCGGACGCTGCTGACCGATCCGAGACTTCTTCTTCTCGACGAGGCGTTCTCTGGCCTCGATTCCGCTGCGCAGAGCCTGGTCGACGCGCTCATCGAAAGAACCGTCGGTAACGGCGGCGGCGTGGTGATGGTTTCACACGACCCGGGCCACCTTCGGGACAGAACCGACATTCAATACCGGATCGAGGATGGCCGAGTGGTGGAAACAGCGTGACTCTCTGGCGCCAGGCCCTCGAGATAGCCCGCGTTGACCTCAGGGTCGAGCGCCACGTAGGAGAGATCCTGAGGGTGATCATTCCGTTCGGAATCATCTCCCTGATCGTGTTTCCGCTCGCGATGGGAGCCCAGGCTTCCTCTGTAGCGAGGTTCGGGCCCGCGATCTTCTGGGCGTTGGCGGTCCTGTTCGGCATGCAGGTCGCGTTGAGACAGTCAGCGAGCGACAGTCAGACACGACGCGATCTCTATGCGCTGCTCGGCGTCGATCCAGCGGCGCGCTTCGCGGGGCGAGTCCTATCCGGCACGTTTCTGATGGTCGTCTTCATGCTCGCACTCCTGGGCTCGATGATCCTCCTGTATGGGCCGTCGTTGTCCGGCCAGGAGACCTTTGCCGCTCTCGTAGCTTCAGGGCTCGTCTCGATCGGCCTCACGGAATTGGGCACTCTCGCCGGTGAGGTGACGTCAGGACTGCGGAATCGGACTGCGCTTGCTTCCTTGATCATTGCCCCACTGGCCGTTCCGCTGGTAGTCGGCGCTTCGCAGACGGTAGAGGCAGTAACGCAGGGCACAGGTATCCTCCCGTGGGTAATGCTCCTAGCGGCCGTCGACCTCGCACTGGCTGTCGCCGGAGTGGGCTTGGCCCGACCGCTCGACGAGGCAACAAGATGAAACGTGTTCAGATCCTCCTCGGCCTCGCCGCCGTCGGGATCGCAACCGGCGGTTGGCTCGGGCTCAACGCCCCGCCCGACGCACTACAAGGGGAATACAGCCGAATCATCAACGTCCACGTGCCCTCGTCATGGCTTGCATTTCTTGCCTTCGGCGTGACCGCGTTCGGGTCGATTGCGTGGCTGATCAGGAGGAAGCCCAAGTGGGATCGCCTCGCTGCCTCTTCGGCGGAGATCGGGGTCCTATTCACCGGGATCGCCCTGGTGACCGGGATGATCTGGGGTCATGCGGTATGGGGTCGCGCCTGGGACTGGGGAGATCCTCGGCTGGCCTCCACTGCCGTGATGTTCTTCGTATATCTCGGTTATCTGGCGCTGAGAGCGACCATCGACGACCCCACGGTCCGGGCGCGTCGATCCGCATTGCTTGGGGCGATCGCAGTGGTCCAGGTCCCGCTGGTCTACTTCTCAGTGAATCTCTGGCGCTCTCTCCATCAGACCCAGTCGATCCGCCCCGACGGCTCCACCATGCCCGATGAGATGCTCCGTGCGATGCTCATCAACGTCATCGCCTTCACCATCCTCTACGTGGCGCTTCTCTACGCCCGGATGGGAGTCGCCAAAGCGGAAAGCGAAGCCGACCAGCGCGGCGCCTCCGCTGAAAGAGTCAAGCCGCCATTAGTAGACGAGGTGCGTGATGTCTGAGGCCCTCGTCGTCGGCATCACCTTTGCGGCGAGCTACGGATTGATCTTCGGCTACGCCGCATATCTGCATGTCAGGCGTCGAAAGACGGGTCGCTGAGGCAGTGGCTCATCGGAAGTTCATCCTCTTTGGGATCGGAGGCGTCGTCGCCCTAGTGGTTGCACTCACGGTCGTGGGGCTCAACTCCAATCTGACCTATTACCTGTATCCGACCGAGGCGCACGACCAGCGCTCGGACTTTCCCGACGGCGAGAGATTCCGACTCGCCGGCTTGGTTGTGGAGGGAAGCATCGTCGATGTGCCACGTGGGAAATCGTTTCAGGTGACCGACGGAGGCGCAATCGTCGAGGTAGTACTCACGGGGACACCGCCTCCTCTGTTTGCGGACGGGGTGCCTGTGCTTCTTGAAGGCTCTTGGAGGGGTGGTGAGTTCATGGCCGACGAGGCGATCATCAGACATTCGGAGAACTACGAGATCCCCGATGAGGGGAACTACCCGGACGAGTAATGCTCGCGTTATTGGGATCGGCGGGCTTGGTAGCCGGGCTGGCGGGAGCCGTGCTACTCCTCGCCCGCGGCATACGTTCGGCCAACGGGTCAGCCGGCGACCTCAGGGGGCCTGCAGCACTGCTCCTCGCCGGTGCGGTGGTTGCGATGATCGCGATGCAGGTTGCCCTCGTAAACGACGACTTCTCCCTGGCATACGTGGCGAACCACCACGCCAGAGCGACGCCGTTCCCCTTCGACATAGCCACTGCATGGGCGGCACTCGAAGGCTCGATACTGCTCTGG